>JBBTZY010000001.1:0-9417 GCA_038061115.1 Patescibacteria group bacterium
ATTGCCACGTCGCTCGCCTCACTCGCTCCTCGCAATGACGCAAACGTCAATGACTAGGAAACAGTGGCTATTTACTCACTGGTGTCTTCACCACCTGCAACTTATAACAATACTTCCCCGCCGGATGGGACCAATCTAGCGCATAAACATCATCTGGCGCATAAACCGGACGAGCATATTTCATGCCCATTTGTTCACTTACTGCTTCAAACACTGCACATAATTCATATTGCTTATCACTCAATACTTTATATTCATAAGCCATTTTAGTCAATGGATCTTTGGGTAACTCAGCCTTATAACCAATCAGAGGAATAGCCGCCAGTGAACTTGGTAAAACTTTTGGCTCGGTTTGATTATAAGTATCTTGCACAGAATAACCTATTTGTTGTAAATCCACTACTCGTTGATTATCGCGCACTAATTTTTGTCGAAATGCCGGTGAACCAATCATTATAAAACCAGTCACAATAGCAATTAGTGTTACAACAATCGCGCCTATTAAATGTCCTTTGTGCCACCAAGATTTTTTATCTGCCACAGAACCTGCTTCATCATTTTTAATATTTACCCAGTAGTACCACATTACCCATAAACCCAAAATTAAAATTGTGGCAATTTTAAGAAGAACACGAGTATTTACTTCACCAGCTACAAATTGATACACTAAACCAATTACATCACCAATTACGGTGGCGCAAGCTAAAAATAAAACCAAATAAGTTAGAATTTTTCGCACTTTGGAAGTGGCCGAAGTAAGGCCAGCCGCCAAATCTTTATTTATTTTAGCGGTTACCAACAAATAAATCGGCGTGGCCACAATTAAAGCGGCCAGCGCTCCAGCCGAAGGTCCAGCTCCGCCATAATAATTAATTACTTGGTCGCTAAAATATTTATTGATAATTGCAAAAATTACTCCACCCAAACTTATCGCCGCCGTACCTAAAGTAAAAAATGATAGGAGATAAAAAAATATATCCCGCCCCGTACTTTGAGTTGATTGATTTTGCATAATCTGGTTAATTAAATTATAAAAATTAATTAGGAATAAATTTACTAATTTTTCCAGTTACCTGATCAACTACATACAATTTATTCTGACTATCCATTACCATATCAAAAATCTTGGTAAATTGCCCATCGCCACTACCTAAACTGCCAAAACGAGATATATTATTGCCTTGTAAATTATATTTGTAAATTCTAGTTGAATTTTTATTTACATAAAAGTTATTTTGCGTGTCGGCTGTAATTGCGCCAAATGGCTGATCGCAATCCAAATCACCGCGCTTAACCAGTACTCCACTTGGATTAAGCACTACAAAAGCGCAACCCGCGTCACCCACCACATAAATATATCCACCACTACTAACCCAAATATCTACTAAATACCTATTGGCCGAACCAAGACTAAAACTTCTAATAAAATTACCCTGATTGGTAAATTTCTGTACCCGCGAACCCTCTTCCTCAATCACATAAACATTATTAGCTGAATCAACTACCACACCGCTCGGAAAACGAAATTGCCCGTTACCACTACCCAATGTGCCCCAACTTAAAACTAAATTACCTTGCTGATCAATTTTTTCTACTCGGTGATTTCTATCACCCCAAACACCCTTAGCTGAATAAATATAACCATTGCCATCAACTGCAATAACATAATGTGAACCATTTTCGGCAATAGTGCTAATTAAATTACCAACTGAATCATATTTCTTAATATTATTATTAGCCACATAAATATTACCTTGAGTATCCACCGCTAACCTACTATTCGCCGACACTTGCCACGATCTTTCAAGAGAATACCCTGATGAACTAACATTAAACTCAAAATAATCTGTCTCGGGCCAGCGAGCTATATTATCAAACTTATCAATCACTACGACGTAAGCGCGCACCAAACCAACTGTGTTTATATTATAATTGTAAGATTGGCACTCGCCTGATGAAATATTTTTATAAGTTCTAAATAAATTATCGTTGGCGTACATTTTTATTTCTTTGATACCAGATGAATCTGTACCACAGATATCCCAATTAGTAGTATCGCCGGGAAAAAATAAATCACTAGAATTAGGTAAGTTATCGGTGATAATTACTGGCGGCATAACCTCTTGCACGACAAAATTCTGTACTCTTGACCACACTTCGTCACGACTTGTAATTACTTTAGCTTTATAATTATAATTACCAGCTAGATAATTAGTGCCAGTAAAAATACAACTACCGTTTAAAGAATCATTGGGTGGCGTACAAGTTTTAACTAGTTTATCTTTAATGTACAATGAAATACTGCGTACGCCACTGGTTTGGTAGGATTCAGCTGTGATTGTTATACTTTGACCAGTTTTTTCTTTAATCGCATTAGGTGTGTGTTGCACTTTCACAAACGATGTGGTTTTTTTAGAAACAGCCGATTTAACTTGTTGTTTGGGTGTGATTGACCATACTGGCACCATACCTAAATCAACCACCACAGCCGCCCAAGCAAAAATTGGCGCAAAAACAGCCGTTGATAAAATACTAAAAATTACCAGTACTGTAAGATCGGTTGGTAAGTGATAAAACAAAATCTTTTTCATAATTTTATTGGTTAATATAAATTTTATAAAGATAAATTAATCACTTGTCCCGGGGCCACGGCTTGCGGTTTATTATTAACTGGCGCGACTGTTGGAGCGACGCTCACTTCTTTTTTTACAACCAATTTTGATGATTCAATTTGAGTATTAACTATTTTTTTAATTTCATTGGTCAACACCGCTTCTGAACTCGGCGTGGAATGATTTTTGACAAACGACACTGGCCCTTGATGTAAGGCGGTATTTAAACTAATACTGGGTGGTGGTGGTTTTACCACAGTTTCATTAATAACTACTGGATTTGGTGTGGGCGGAATAATTTTAGGTGACTGATTTATAATTGGTTCCGATGCAGTATTTGGTGTTTCTAATTTATGATTACCATTACCATTCATCAATGGTAAATCAGATGGCGGTTTATCAATGTGTTCATTGTCCATAACTTTCAAACGTGGCTTGGGCTTAGGAATTATACCTTGTTTAATTCGCTTCATATCTTCTTTGCAATAAACTGGGCGAATGCCATCGGGCTTAAATGGTAATTGCACTTTTTTGCTACACACCCAACATTCGGCCTCAAATAAATCCTCGCGCACTTGAGTTAAATTAAGACGCGGTGCCTCGGATTGTGGTACTACATTTCGTTGCCTTAAATGAGCTGGAATATTTTTATAGGTAGCTTCTTCGGGATCAACCGCGTGAGAACTAACGGAAGATAACGGCTCACCTACTCCAGCCCAACGCAAAATCTTTTCTTCTACCAATGTGCGATTCTTGGCATAACGTTCACGCGACACACGAATAATTTTTTCGCGACTCGCGGTTTTATTGGCAATTGGCGGCATCGTACCAGCCGAAAATGGCTCGCTAGTTACGCCGTCAATCATTAATTTTAAATATATATTATAATTGGGCAAACTAACTAAATCGGTCTCCTCAAAAGTTGGGCCAAACTCTTTCACTAAAAATTCCGCATCTTCGCCACCCACCCGAAACATACACAAACTACCTACGTTGCCAAATACCGCCGCTCGTACTGGATCGGTTAATTGTTCAATATATTGGTGCGCCACAATTAAATTCAACCGATACTTACGCGCTTCCGACAAAATATTAGCAAAACTTTCCGTAGCGAAATTTTGAAATTCATCAACATACAAGAAAAAATCTTGACGCTCATCTTCAGCGGTGTCAATACGACTCATGGCCGCGAGTTGCAATTTCGTAATCATCATAGCGCCGAGTAGCGCTGAATTATCTTCACCCACGCGACCTTTAGATAAATCCATTAGTAGCACTTTTCGATGATCCATAATATCACGAAGGTCAATCGTAGAAGTGGGTTGGCCAACAATATTACGAATAATAGCCGACGATAAAAATTGTCCAATTTTGTTTTGAATTGGTGAAATCGCTTCCGTGCGGAATTTTTCATTATAATTATCGTATTCGTCGAGCCAAAAACTACGAACGACTGGATCAGAAACTTTATCTACCACTTTTTTTCGATAATATTTATCTACCAAAAGACGTGTGACGCCAAGCAAAGTTGAGCCCGGATATTCAAGCAGTGATAAAATTGTATTGCGTAAAATGTATTCCAAACGTGGCCCCCAAGAATCAACCCAGATTTTTTTAAATACGCCAATCAAACCCGAGGCCACTAAGTGTCGGTATTTTGGATCCACCGTTTCTAGCGGGTTAAAAGCGATTGGATAATCAACATCAGAAGGATTAAAATAAACTACATCGTTAATACGATTTCCCGGCACCACATCTAATATTTTTTCCACAAGATCTCCGTGCGGATCTACTACCGCTAGGCCGTAGCCCGCGCGAATATCACTGTAAATCATATTCTCGAGAAGCACAGATTTACCAGTACCTGATTTACCAATCACGTACATATGACGCCTGCGGTCGTCCAGCTTAATGCCAAATTTACGATTAGATGAACGAAAATTTATTTCGCCGATCGGAGTGATTAATGATTTAGCTTTGAATTCCATAAGCGTTAAGTACTATACTGCTGACTTTAAAAAATAACTTAGTAATTTTTGAGATAATATATAAAAATAACTCTGGTATTTAATTCCCAAATCCCAAGATCCAATCCCCAAATAGTACAAGACATAGTTTAATAATTTTGGGAATTGGGATTTGGGTCTTGGGGATTTTTAGAAATTAAATATTAGGATTTAGGATTTTTGAAAAATTGCTTTGTCGCTCGCTTGACTCTCTCCTCGCAATGACCCCACTTCGCCAGGGCTACGCGGGGCAAGCAACTCTTACTCTAAACTCTTCTCTTACTCACTTTCCTCTTCCACCCACGGCAAATTAGTTGGTGCGCTTGACCGGCCACCAGCTTGCGGCATTCCCCCGCCCGCCACTGGCATAACACCAGAAGTGGACTTTAAATAACCTTGTCCATATGTCGGTAAAGCAAAAGGTGGCTCAGCTTTTTTCATTGCTGTTTTCTTAACGAGTGGGGCTTTCACTGTAACTACTGGGAAATGCCAAATAGTAGCCAACTCTTCAGTATTTAAAATTATACCGTGCCCCAAGCCACGATGCGCGCTCCGTGTTTGGTAAGAAAGTAGAATGCTTCTTTGTTTACGTGTAATGCGTGATTCTTTTAAAAAATATTCAGCTTGCGTGGTCACGCCCTTACCTGGTTTAAAAGCATTGCGATCAGGCGCGTTAAATTGATTTAAAGATCCCACCACACCCGAAACTCCCAACCCCTTAGCAAATGATTCGCGTCGACCCCAATATATCATTCTAAATTTAGTAAAATAACAAATTTTGGAAATTTTTCTCTGCACTGCTTCTAAAACATTTCTTTCGCCAGGTGTTAAATCGCTTGGTTTTCTAGCTTCTTTTTTCTCTTCTTTAATATCACCCCATAGTGGATAAATTATTTCACCAATAAAATCTAGCGCTTGTAAGGGCAACTTAAAAATTAAAAATTCAAAAATATTGAATTTTGCATGACCGCTACCCATAATATCATGCACCGCATGAGTAATGTGCGATTGCCATTTTTTATTACCCGGTGTCGTAATTACAATTTGTAGCCACACATCTTCATCTGGCCCAATTCGCCCCAACACTTCAAGTACCGCGGCCATTGGATCTTTAAAATCCAATTTTAATTTATCTTCAAATTCAGGGTAAGTTTTAATTGGATAGCCATCGGGCTTTACTAAAGCAAACTCACAACCCCATAAATCATAGGCGTCGGTATCAAAATCAAGGGGAATACGTTGTACATAATCCTCTACTTCAGTTATTTCGGCATCGGGATATTGAGAATAAATACAGGCCTCAATTAAATCACGAAAAATTACCGGCGTATAAACTAAATACTGAATATAACCACCTAAACTTACTAATTCAAAACTGATCGGTAATTGGTGTTTACCCTTCATTATTTTCTCGTACAAAGTAATACTGCCGTAAGTACCAAACAAGGTTGAAAAAATATGCTCGACCGCCAGTGGGCCCTGCTCAGTATCTTTGGGTACATCAATTGCGAGTAACACAAAAGGAACACTATGAATAAATTCATGCTGTTTTTGTTGAACCCATAAATCAAAGGCGGCCTTAAGCGCAACCATTGCCACAATAATAAAGCCACCGTGAACAAAAATCCACCACATCCCAAGTGGTAAACTACCTTGGGGAAAAGTACTAAAAAATGAAATTATTGCCTCCATATTTTTATGATTATTTAGCTTAAAAGTAAACTAAACAACCTACGCCAGATACTTAAAAATTTAAGATTGGCTTATTTTAATATCAAAACTATGATTTTAAATTGTAGTATTTTTTAAACTATAACGCCCGGAATCATCGCTTTCGAAAATTTCTTTGTTCGCTAGCGCCAAATGTACAGTAGCCGGCTTTACTTGTCTAACTTTCATTACTGCTTGTACAATTTGTTCTCGAGTGAGTGGTACCCCACCCCCTTGTAAAATTTTTACTACCACATCGGCCACTACACCAGGCTGATAACCCCATTCGCGCAAAGCATAAATACCACGACCTACCAACACATATTTATCATCCATAATTAATTCATTATGCACTGTTGGCGCGAAAGCTGATTTTTTATCAAACTTAGTTTCATTCACCAGCCGTGTTATTTCCCTAAAATGTAAAGGTTTGCCTGCTTGCTTCAACACTAAATATATTTTGTCATTCATGCGGCGCGGAGTAATTGTTTCCCAATCTTTAAGTCCCCAAGCGCCATAAGCATTACGCTTCAAGCGATCGCTTAAAAGTAGTAAATCTGGCAAAACTTCGGCTGTTAGTGGTAATCCTAGCGGACTCTTTAATGACTTATTAAGTATAGCATAAATTAGTTCTGATTCCGATACTGGACTAGATTTTTCTTCTATCCAATTTTCAGCCGCTTCGTGAAGCTCATTTAGATAATCAATTACGGCCGCGCGAAAACGATAACCAATGGTAAAACGAGTACCAGCACCTCCCAAAGGCAAAGCAACATCGTTTAATAATTCATCCAAATAAAACCCGATAACCTGCGGCTTAACTTGCGAACTTAATTTTACCAACTGATTAATAAAATTATCGCGAGCACTTGCTCCGCCATCTTTTTCCAAACAATCCATTACCACTTGTCTGATTGGTTGAATTAAAACTAAGGCCTGTTTATCAGTGGTTAATTTCTTAATCGCCAACCGTTCAATTTGCCTAATTCTTTCCCGAGTAATTTGGAAAGACCCACCAATTTTTTCCAATGTCTCGGGCTCCTGCCCACGCAAACCAAAACGACGAACCACTACTTCCCGTTCGCGGTCATTTAGCAAATCTAATAAGGAATTAAGCGTTTCTTGAGGATGAAATTTATCCAAGTGGCTTAATCCTTGGTGCGATATAATTTGATCTAAAATTGATGTATCAGCGGACATATTTTAGTAAGAGTAAGAGTTTAGAGCTAAGAGTTTTAGTGGGTGTCATTCCCGCAAATCCGCCAGCTGGCGGAGGAAATCTAGAGATAAATTGTTTCGAATCTAGAATCAAGAATTAAGAATCACGAATGTTAGTAGTACTTATCTTGATTCGTAATTCGTTATTCGTGATTCTGGACACTAATTATTTAACCTACTGACTTATTTCTAGTTCTAAAACTACCATATAATTAAGAAGCTAGGACTTAACATCTTTGACTATTCCTCCTTAAACTAGTATAAGTATACTATTTTTAAGAAATTATGTCAACTATTCATATTTTTCTTAAAAATAAAAAATGGCTTAGCGTTAAACTAAACCATTTGCAATTTTAGTTAAAAATTACTATCAACACTTCTCAAAATATTATGCCTTGAGTAGTGTTAAAAGAAAATTCCAGTAATCTTCAACAGTTTCAACTTCAACATACTCATCTGGCGAATGAACATTTTCAATGGTTGGTCCAAATGAAAGTACGTCCATACCAGAAAATCTTCCACTTATCACACCACATTCAAGTCCGGCATGAATTGCTTTAACTTTTGGATCCTCGCCAAACATACTAACAAATACCTGTTTGGCGAGAGTTAAAAGTGCAGAATCTGAATTTGCTTTCCAACCTGGATACCAACCAGAATACGAAGTTGTACCATGGGCGAGTTTAAATAGTGAGTTAATTGAATCAACTATTGTGAGAGTTTCGGAATCAATTGAGCCACGTTGCATAGTTTGGAAAGCAAAACTATTTTTAGTTGTTTTGATTGATGCTAAATTGGTAGAGGTCTGAACAAACCCTACAACGTCAGCACTCATTCTAATTACACCGTGTGGAATAGCTGAAATAACACGACAAAGATCGCGCTGATTGAGTTCAGAAATAACTTTCATCCCACGATTTGGTAAAACACCAACGGTAATCTGAAAATCCGGTTCAAATGATCCAATTTCATTCTTTACAATATTGTAAATTCTGTTGATTTTCCGTTTGATTGTGGGAAAATAAGCTACACTGGTACAAAAAACAGCGGTGGCGTCTCGTGGAATTGCATTGAATTTATTACCACTATTAACCCGTGACAACATTGCAAAGTCATCTGAGCACAAAGCTGTAATCACGCGACCAAGGATTTTAATTGGATTTTCATGAGGTCGGTTAATTTCAAGTCCGGAATGCCCTCCTTTTAAACCCTTAACTGTTACTTCTAAATACTTATCCCAATCGGGTGGCTTTGCTTCAAACCTAATTGGAAGTTTACAATTGGTTCTCATTCCGCCCGCTGAACTGATGAAAAACTCCTTCCAATCTTCTGAATCAAGATTGATTAATTTTTTACTCTTAATAAAATCCAGCGGGAGCTTCTTTACACCATTGAGTCCGGTTTCTTCATCCACTGTGAAAAGTAATTCAAGTGGACCATGCGCAATGGTTTGGTCACTCATAATGGCAAGCATTGTGGCTACACCAATACCATTGTCAGCTCCCAAGGTAGTACCATTTGCACCAAGATTTCCGTCTTCTCTCAAAAGAAATTCAATAGGGTCAACTGAAAAGTCATGCGCGGAATCTGGTGATTTTTCACAAACCATATCCAAATGACTTTGCAAACAAATCAATTCTTTGTTTTGATAGCCAGGTGAGGCGGAAACTGAAATAACCACGTTACCATATATGTCACAGTTTGCCACACATCCTGCCTTGGTTGCCAAACTGACAACTATCTCAGCTACTCTTAATTCTTTTTTTGAGCCCCGTGGTACTTGGCTTAATAAACAGAACATTTCCCACAATAATTGTGGTTTGAAGTTTTTTATAACTTCATTATTTCTTTCAATGTTACTCAATGTAGTA
>JBBTZY010000002.1:0-1102 GCA_038061115.1 Patescibacteria group bacterium
GAATTCTATCCACTGGAATTTTAAAGGAAATAATTCGTGGCGCATATTTAGATAATTCAGTCCGCGATTCTGGTATAGCAGATTCTATTTTATCTAAAATTTGTAAACGCGCGACGCGAGCTTGCTCTAAAGTTTTTTCTACAATTTCTTGTGAAATGCCAGGGAGTTTAATATCTAATTGAATGGCGGTAACACCGGCTCTTGTACCAGCCACTTTAAAATACATACTATCACTATGATCTTCAATATCTTGCACATCAGTGATAATGGTATAGCGAGATTTATTTTCTGGATCAACCACAATACCCATCGCCACGCCGGCGACAGGTGCGAGGATTGGAATACCAGCATCCATTAAAGCCAGTGACGAACCACAAATTGAGGCCTGTGAAGAAGAACCGTTGGAACCAAGTACTTCGGAAACAATTCGAATTGTATAAGGAAATTTTTCTTTATCTTGCGGTACTACTGGTAGTAATGCTTTTTCAGCTAGTGCTCCATGACCAATTTCACGGCGGCCTGGGCTACGCGAAGATTTTGCTTCACCTACTGAATAGCCAGGGAAATTATAATGATGCATAAAACGTTTTTTACCATCTTCTTCCATACCATCTAAGGTTTGTTCCATACCAGGGGAACCCAAAGTAACTATGGAAAGTACTTGAGTTTCACCGCGCTGGAATAAACCACTACCATGAGTGCGTGGCAATAACCCTACCTCACAAGCGAGCGGTCTTAATTCATCTACCTTGCGACCATCAACTCGTATACCTTTTTCAAACACTAATTTGCGAGCCGCAAAATCCAAAAATTCATCCATTAATTTAAGACCTAGTACACGCGCTTCTTTAGAAACTTCATTATCAGCTTTTAGAGCTTCATCTAAACCTTGTTTAATTTTTTCAATCACCTGCGCGCGTGCTACTTTACCACGAGTAGAAAAATACCCCTCAAATTTACCAGTTAAATATTGTTCCACTTTAGTACGTAGTTTTTTTATATCAACTACTTCTTCGGTAACTACTATTTTTTCCACTGATTTAGTTTGACCACAGGCCTTAATAACTTCTTGTATAAAGGGGAAAAACTTAGCCAAATGTTT
>JBBTZY010000003.1:0-1024 GCA_038061115.1 Patescibacteria group bacterium
ACCACCATGCGCCAAAGGCGGCAATGGCTGTATAAATTAATAAGCGATGACGTACGCGAAGCCCACCACCTGATGGGCCAATTTTTTTTATATTAAGCCAATCATCAATTAAACCGACTACGGCTGATATAACTAACACTCCCAGTGGCAACCAAGTTTCACTGCGACTTAAAAAATTTAAATTAATCAAACCAATTATATTAAAATAATAAAAAAGTAAAGCTAAAAATAAAGTTGTACCCCAAATAAGTACCCCGCCCATAGTAGGGGTCCCAGATTTGTCGACGTGCAGGGCTGACATAATTGGCGCAGAACCAGAATCTCTAATTTGTTTACCAAGTTTATGACGATATAAAAATTTAGTAAAAAATGGTGTAATTAAAAAAGACACCACAAATGATAAGGTGGCGAGTAATAGAATTTTTAAAACTAAAAAATTTTCCATATATAACTATTATTTAGATGTAAAACTTTATACATTGTACCAAATCAATAATAAAGATAACCAAAGTATAGCTGAACTAACCACTACCCCACCCCACAAAGTTACTGTTTTTAAAATCAAAGAACCACGACTAACTTTGTAAGCCAACCAAAAATTAAAAAGATTAAAAATTAAAGATGTGCTAGGTAATAATAATAAATATTCTTTTTTATCTAACCAACTACCGCCAAAATAAATTGAATAACGCAAAGTAATTATTTCAGTTAAGCCCGACCAAAATGTCAAAACTACTAACCAATTGGCAAATACCACAACTAAAATAATTGCTACCGGCATAACTAGTAGCGGGTGTCGCCAAAATGACGACCACAGCTCTTTCCGCCAAAGTGGTAATTTAATCATAACAATGGTATTTTAGCGCGAAAGTCACTTAACAGCAAGCGCTAATTTAATGACCAAATAATATTACCTACAAATAATAATTGTTCCGAATCACGAATAACGAATTACGAATCATGAGAAAATAAATAATATTCTTAATTCGTGATTCTTAATTCTTTATTCGATTGCCAACCACTA
>JBBTZY010000004.1:0-3197 GCA_038061115.1 Patescibacteria group bacterium
ATAGTTAATGTACATCCTTCGCTACTGCCACTTTACCGCGGACCATCACCCATTCAGTCAGCTATTTTAAATGGTGATACTACTACTGGTGTTAGTTTAATTTTGCTTGACGCTGAAGTTGATCACGGCCCAATTCTGGTGCAGACCGAACAAATTATAAATTTGGAGGATGATGCTGTTTCTCTATCAAACAAGCTAGCCGAACAATCTGTAAAAATGTTAGTTGAATCGCTACCTAAATATCTAAGTGGTGAATTAAAACCAATTCCACAAAATCACTCCGCTGCCACTTTTACAAAAATAATAAATAAAGCTGACGGCCAAGCGGATTTTATAAACAAAACTGCCGAAGAATTAAATAATCAGCGTCGCGCTTTCACGCCTTGGCCTGGGCTATGGACAATGTGGCAAGGCAAACGCTTAAAACTTTTATCTACTGTGCCACATAACGCCGTAACCACAAAACCCGGACTCGTAACACTTGTTGAAGATAGTCTTGTAATCGGCACTAAATCAGGCGCTTTACAAATCAATGAATTGCAACTCGAAGGTGGTAAACCATTGAAAACCAAAGATTTTCTTTTGGGGCACAAAAGTTTTATAAACTCTTTACTTTAAATATGGAAAAATTTATTAAATTTGGTACTGCTATATTACTTTTATTAATTGTTGGCTTTTTTATAGTTATAAATTTAACTAGTACAAATGCCGGTAATCAAAATGAAAGTACTCAAATTTTGCAACCCAATACTAAAACATCTAGTGTTACTTTTTTAGCGGTGGGTGATATTATGTTGTCGCGCAATGTAGCGGCCCAAATAAAAAAATCAAATAACCCGCTACTCCCCTTTTCTAAAATGGCAGATATTTTAAAATCAACTGATTTTAATTTTGGAAATTTAGAATCACCTTTTTCCGGCAGCGCCAAATTTAATAATTCACCGACTTTAGTATTCAATACGCCACCGGTTAATGTTAAGGGTTTAAAGGAATATAGTTTTAATATTCTAAGTTTGGCTAATAACCACGCCTTTGACCAAGGACTTAAAGGATTATTAAATACCAAATTATATCTATCACAAAATAGCATTGCTAGTGTAGGTACGGGTAAAAATATTGATGAGGCCTGGCAACCAGCGATACTTGAATACAATGATATTAAATTAGGATTTATTGCCACTTCTTATAGCGCTTTAAACGATAATGCTAAAGCTAATAAGCCAAATGTTGCTCGCATGCAAGATGTTTCGCGCTTAAAAAGTACTTTAGATGAACTTAAACCTAAAGTTGATTTTATAATTGTTGCTATGCACGGTGGCACCGAATACACTTATAAACCAAATAACTTACAAAAAACTTTTGCCCGCACTGCTATAGATGCTGGAGCCGATATGGTAATTGGCGCGCACCCGCATTGGATCCAAACTATAGAAAAATACAATGGCAAATATATTTTTTACTCACTTGGGAATTTTATATTTGACCAAGAATGGAGTAAAGAAACCAAAGAAGGTTTAACCGCTAAAATAACGATTGATAAAAATTGGGGCAATACTTCAGTTTCAAAAGTTGAGCTTATACCGGTTATTATAGAAAATTTTAGCACCCCGAGGCCTGCAACTACCAAAGAATCACTAAAGATGTTAAAAAATATCGGCCTTAATTCAACCATTTTAGAATAATTTAACATTCCAACATTCTTGAGAATGTGAGAATGTTAATAACATTAAAAAACTTCCCCGATATACATCGAGGAAGTTTTTATCCAAATTCCTAAACTTTATATTAGAAACGAGCTGGACGGCTCTTGCGCAAACAGTCTCGGCAACGAATAGTGTTTAAACGTGCTGGATCTGGTTGGAATGGTAACTGTGTAACTGGTGCACCACAATCAGCGCAAACTATATTTAAATTAGTTACGTCGATCAATGGTTGAGGAGCGCGCGGGCCGCCGAAGCCGCCACGGTTGCCACCTCCGAAACCTCCGCGGCTAGCGCCGCCGAAGCCACCTTGATTATTTTGGTAGGTCATGTGCGAATGTTCACCCCCTTTCTTATAAGCTATTAGGATGAACGTTTCGCTACTTAACCTACCTCTACAATCGAGATATTTCGAGATTTACGAACTGCTATCCTAACTAGATAGGATAATAACATAGGGTTTGATATTTGTCAACCACCATACATATACTTAATAAATTAGCGATAATAGGGGTTTAAATCCGAAGCACTAAATCCGAAATTCGAAATAAATCTTAAATCTTAAATCCAAATATTTAAACACAAAAAAAAATTAAAAATAAACCCGTTCTCAGAAAATCAAGAACGGGTTAGGCAGAAAGCAAATCCTAAGTCAAAAGGCCCACGCATAACCGGGTCAGCTGGCACGTAGTTAGACGCCTTTAATCAGCCATTATGGCATAGTAGTTTACACTCTTGCGGAGCTTCTTAGAGATAGTTAAAAAACTTAACCACTCATCCTACTTTTGAATCGATGACCAAGAACACACCTTCACTCCATTTTACAAGAATTATCTAAATACCTAGATATGAGATTTATAACTGTTTCAAAATTTCAATAGAGTCTTCCGCTTTTGGACCACCCTTGTCAACCTCTATATCTTCTTCAATTTCAACTACTTGAATTTTTTGAAGTTGCCATAAATTACTGTAGCGTAAAATAAAATTCGGACCACCAACTCCATAATATACCGAAACTCTTTGAACAATTACACCGCATTTTTCAATTTCCGCGATAATCTTTATTAATAATTCAGTAGCTAACCCCCTCCAATTAGTAACTTCGTGAAAAAGATCCCATCTTATTCCGGATTTTTCTATCTCTTCTTTAGATAATCCGTCAAACTTCTTTTTCTGAACAGTGAATTCATTTATGTACAAATCTATCCCTTGCTCTCCTCCCACATCTATACTCCATTGAGTAGTGCCCAAAACAGGTTTGGTTAACCAAAAATTTAGCAATGGCATTCCCCAAACCAAATTACCATCTGGTATTATTATTGAATTCTTCATAATTTTTCCTTAATATATTTTATTGAACAATTTTTATTTATATTTTACTTTAACACAAGCTTACTCTTTTGGATATAATTAGTCAAGCCAGCCAGACAGATATATACAATAACGGCATAATGGACATTTCTAGTTGCTAACTGATTGGTTTAGAGGGTTGAGCTA
>JBBTZY010000005.1:0-8608 GCA_038061115.1 Patescibacteria group bacterium
CTTATCTCAAACACATTATTGATTTCGGTCACACTTATTAATGAGCTAATGCGGCTTATTATACCACATATTCTCGTTAAATGTGTGGATATCAACAAAATATCTCTTAGATTAGCAAAATTACCTTACAAAACACAAGTTAAAATAATGTGCTACAATAAACGACATGCCCAGCAATACAACTTCGCTAAAAGCTTTCGCCAAACTATAACTTAATTATGTCATTAATTATAAATTATAATCTCATTATTAACTACACAATTAACGTTCGCTTTATTTTGGCGAAGCGAAGTTGATATTCTGGGTATGAAACTATTACTCTCCTATCTTAAAAAATACCGCAAAGTATTGCTCGGTACTTTAGTGCTCGCTACTATTAACCAAACCTTCTCTTTACTTGACCCGCAAATATTTCGGTTGATTATTGATAACTACGCCAGCCGTGTCACTACTCTGACTTCGTCAGAATTTTTAAGTGGTGTGGCTTTGTTATTGCTGGCGGCTATGGGTGTAGCATTTATTTCGCGCGTGGCTAAAAATTTTCAAGATTATTATGTAAATGTTATTACCCAAAAAATCGGGGCTGAACTTTATGGCCAAGCCATTACTCATTCACTAGCTCTACCATATAGTGTGTTTGAAGATCAACGCTCTGGTGAAATTTTACAAAAATTACATAAAGCTCGTAGTGATTCACAAACTTTAATCGCAAGCTCAATCAATGTTATTTTTCTTTCCCTCATCGGAATTTTATTTGTAGTGAGTTACGCTTTTACTGTGCATTGGTCAATTGGCCTAACTTATTTGCTGGTGATGCCAATTTTAGGTATTACCACTTTTATTATCAGCCGCCGTATTAAAAAAGCGCAAGCAATAATTATTGCCGAAACAGCCGAACTAGCTGGCTCAACTACTGAAACCTTACGCAACGTAGAATTGGTAAAAAGTTTGGGCTTAGAAAATCAAGAAACCAATCGTTTAAATGAAGTAAATAATTTAATACTGGCGCTTGAGCTCAAAAAAGTAAAATTAATTCGCAAATTAAGTTTTATTCAAGGTACGCTGATCAATGCCTTGCGTTCAATTATAATGCTTTTAATGCTCTGGTTAATTTTTAGCCAAATTATTAGTTTAGGACAATTTTTTACTTTACTATTTTATTCATTTTTTATTTTTAATCCATTATCAGAACTAGGCAATGTCGCCTCGCAGTATCAAGAAGCAAGAGCGAGCTTAGAAACTTTAGAAACAATTTTAAATTTACCTAAAATTGTAAAACCAACTCACCCTAAATCCGCTCATCCAATTAAAGAAATTTCTTTTTCCAAAGTTAATTTTAAATACCCTTCAGCTGATGTAAATTCAGTAGAAGATATTACACTTAAAGTAGAAAGTGGGCAAACTATTGCTTTGGTTGGCCCTTCTGGCTCGGGTAAAACTACGTTAATTAAATTAATGGTGGGGTTATATCAACCACAAGGTGGCGCGCTGACAATAAATGATATACCCGCGAGTGAAATAGATTATGATGATCTGCGGAAGCAAATGGGTTATGTTTCGCAAGACACTCAATTATTCGCCGGCACAATTCGTGATAATTTACTTTTCGTACGCCCTGAGGCCACCGACGCCGAATGTTTAGAAGCGCTTACTGCCGCGGCGGCCTTACCGATTATTGAACGGGGTGATAAAGGGCTGGATAGTAAAATTGGTGAAGGTGGTATAAAAATATCAGGCGGTGAACGTCAGCGCCTCGCCATTGCCCGCGCTATTTTACGCCAACCCGAACTAATTATTTTTGATGAAGCTACTTCGGCTTTAGATTCAATTACCGAAAAATCAATTGCTGAAACAATTCACGCCATTTCACATTCTCGACCCAATCTTATCACCATACTAGTCGCCCATCGCCTCGCCACTGTTATCAAAGCCGATATTATTTATGTGCTAGAAAAAGGTAAACTTGTGGAGCAAGGTTCACATCAAGAACTACTAAAACTAGGCGGCCTCTACGCCGCGCTGTGGCGTGAACAAGGTGGTAATCAAACCAACTAATCTTGACAAAAACTACAAATCATTTAAACTTGAGGCTAAGTTAAATAACAAAAATTTAAATAAACACTTCATTAACAATCAACCATAAAGAGGTCCTATGGCAAATTCTCTAGGATTAATCATTCCACCTGACTCAAAATCATTGCTGGTGCATTACCCTAATGGTAATTACGAAACTTACGGTGAAAGTGACAGTAATCTAACTCTAAAAATCAAAGACGCCAAAATTATACCTTCAATATTACTCAACCCCAACCTTGGTTTTAGTGAAGCGTATATGAACGATAAAATTGACTATTTTACTCCTGACGGCAATCTTGATGAATTAATAAAATTATTTTTTAGTTCGGATTTAAAAATAAAAAATAAAATATTAGCGCTACCGGCTGTTATCGCTTGGTTTTTTAAACATCAATGGTCACTGATAAATAACAATCGAATTCTGTCGCGTAAAAATGTTACCCGGCATTATGATCATCCCAGCGAGCTTTATCAATACATGCTTGATCCTAACCAAACTGGTAACATTCAATACTCTTGTGCTTTCTTCCCCACTGCTGACTCAACCCTTGTTGAAGCTCAAAATCACAAATCAAAAGTCACGCTTGATAAATTAAATTTACAACCTGGCGACAAAGTGCTTGATATTGGTTGTGGCTGGGGCGGGCTTGGTTTTTATGCCCTCAGAAATTATCCTGATATTACCTACTACGGCATCACCACTTCACCTAAACAATACCAATGGATAACTGGAAAAATCGCTGAATTAAAAATACAGAATAGATTCTTTATTCAATTGCTGGATTGGCGAGATTTAAGACCTGGTTACATCAATTATCCAAAGGGTTGGCCAGTCAATTTTGATAAAATTGTATCAGTTGGCATGTTTGAGCATGTTGGTAAATATCAAAGCTCAAAATTCTGCCGGCTTTGTTACAAATTACTAAAAAGTGATGGATTATTTTTACTCCACACTATTGTACGCTCATCCCCGACCTTACTGCCTGATATGTTTGTTCTCAAATATATTTTCCCGGGCTCAGACATACCAGTTGATTATCGAATAATGGATTGGCTAAGTCGAGCTGAATTTAAACATTTGAGTAATGATCGCTGGGGTGAACATTACGCTCAAACCTTAATACACTGGCGTAATAATTTTAGAGAGTATTGGATAAAAATAATAGAACCAGCTTTTAAAACAATAAACCCAAATAAAAATCCGGAAGTATTTAAACGGATGTGGGAATTATATTTAGCTGGCTCAATTGTTTGTTTTCAAACCAAACATCTAAACTTGGCTCAATTCTTGGTAAAAAAATAATATAATAATTAAACTACCCAAAGCTAATCAGAAATGGTTAGCTTTTTTATATACTTAATAAGAGCAATAATTAAAACAAGATGACCTCCACGGGCACTACAGCGAGAATAGGATGAAAATAAAGAACGAGTTAAATAACTAAATGCTTTGAATACCCTAACTCCACTAACTTTTGATAAGCCGCCCAAACTACTTCCGGCATTTCTTGTGGTATTTGAAAACCCATATCAGCATACAATTTAATTCTTTGGGTATCCCCTACCATAATATTAATCAACAACTCTTTGGAAATAATATCATTAGGATATTTCTCAAAAGTCAGTTGTGGGCCAGTCGTTATGACATCTGATTCTGGCCAAAAATTTTTAAACGTAGCATAGGCCCGACGAAGCATATACGGCTTCTGAACTAAAATGACTCTGTTAACAATCACCCCTTTATTCTTAAGTAAAGTTTTGGTGTAAGTAATATTTTCACCTGTGTTGGTAGCTTCTGACTCGATTAATATTTTCTCTTTAGGTACGCCTAGTTTAATAATTTCTTCGGCAAACACTTCCGCCTCTGACTTATTCCACATCCTCTTAGTTAACACACCAACCTTGCCGGAACAAACTACTAAGGGCGCATAACCTTGAAGAAATAACTCCGCTCCCCGCTCAGCGACCCTAATATCATTACTGCCTAAAATTAATATGACATCGGCCTTGGTTAGACTTGATTCTAATTTATTGTAATCCCAAAGCGTTTGAGCTAATTTATCTATATGATTCATAATTATTAAACTTTTGCTTTAAAATCAACTTGATAATCTGGTATGCTCAAAGAAATACCGTATCGTTTAGCCTCATTGTATTGCTCTTGATTCCACATATCAATTAAGAAAACTTTATTCTGAAAAATTATGTAATGGTGAGCATCGTTTTTAAAATCAGCATACCAAGCACTCCCGTGACTGTAGTCTAAATTCTGGCTTAACTTCTGTGCCACATTACTAGCCTGATCTTCGGGTATTTCTACTGTATGTAAGGTCCACTGCTTAAGCCAAGAAGTTTTATGTTTATCGGTAACTAACGATACCTTAGTAAATAAAATTTTAAAGTCCTGTACTAAATTTTTATCCGCTAATGATTCTTCTATAATAACACCTTGGTAGTTAGACATATAATTTTTATTTTCTAATTAAAGTGATTAACTCCTTAAAGTCTGTTGATTTGCAAATTGATTCATAATAAACTCTTTCTTTTTTCTTAAACACTTTATGCGCCCCAGATTTATTTTTTGAAGTGATAACTCTAAATTTATCATTAATAATTTCCAGCGCACTAAAATCATCAAGTGCCACAGCAACCCCCGGTGTTTTTTTCATCAAATTAATTAGACCCACCCTTCTACTTTGTTCTCTAAGGTGGTGTGGACTAACAGTCAAATTTACCAAGCCCAACCCCCGTACCCGCATGTAGTCCTTACTTTTACCCTTTTGAAAAAGACGTGAATCACTTAAGCCATACCTAAACCAACAAATCGCACCCGCACTTAAACCTGACATAACTTTCCCCCTATTATACGCTTGCCTTAATAATTTATCAATACCAAAGCGTCGCCAAATTTGCATCATCTTCATAGTGTTTCCCCCACCAACATAAATTATATCTGCCCCAAGTATTTTTCGCGCTATAACTCTTTGTGATAAAAATTCTTTCACTACACAAAGAGAATCAAAATAACAACCCAGCCTAACTGAAAAATGCTTTTTAGCGAGATCAATATATGTTTTAGAATCTTTACTCGCAGTTGGTATAAATAAAAATTTAGGATGCTTCTTACCTGACAATCTAATAATTTCCTTATCAATCGATGTGGTTTCTATTTGATAACCCTTCCGTCCAATCTCACCACCACCAATCCCAATAATTTTACGAATAGGCATATAACAACTTAAAGGCTCGATAAAATTTTTTATATCATTAACTTATAATTTTAACCCTGTCTGAGACGACTCATTTAATTTATTATCAATAATTTTATAATACTTACTTACCCCAACTGCGGGTGGAGTCGAAAATGGATCATCTGACCTACGCTCAGCATAATTTACAATAATTAAATCATTTCTAAATTCCGTAGTTTGTGGCGCAATACGATCACCAATTAATAAAGCATTAGTGCCAATGAATTTGTCACCACTACTTACTAATGCCGCCAAATAATAAAACGTGCCACTACCGCCACTGATTTGGGTAAGCAAAAAAACGATATCTTTTATACCATCGTTATTAAAATCTCCTACTACATCATTGCCAAAATATTGCGTAATTTTTTTAGATGCCCCATTGGTAGTTATCTCCTTCTCATTATAACCGCTTTTAAGCGTAATTTGTTCCCCGTCAATCAAATAAGTGCTATTTTTTACATCTGTCTCGCTTATAGTATGAATATTTCCATCATCAACTGCGAAATTAAATTTATAAATTACCAAGCCAAATATAATAAAAATCACCACTCCGATGGCAACACTAAAAAAAATTATAAGCTTATTCATAATTTTATAATAACAAAAAAACGCTTTAAAAGCGATTTTTATACAAATAACATATAAATCATTTTAAATCTATATTAAGACAAAACATTAACCAACGCACGTTGAATAATTTTATTATTGCAAGCAATAAATGTTGGAACATTTTCATTTATCAATTTATCACCCTTAAAATCAACTACTAAAGCCCCCGCCTCTTTGGCAATCAACCTACCGGCTAAATAATCGTATTTATTATTATGATCACTAACCACCGCTTCAATTTTACCAGACGCTAATAAACAAAAATCAAAAGCTGGTGACCAACAACTTAAAAACCTTTTTATTTTTAAACTACGCATTTGTTTTACGACCACTATTTCACGTGAATAAGATGCCCCATAACTACAAGAATAAGCTACGGTGGCATGATTAATATCGTGAACAGAATTAACAGATAATTTTTTACTCCCAAGATACGTGCCATGATTTATCTCGGCATGGTATATCTGTTTTAAAAAAGGTTGATATACAACAGAATGAGTTGTAATATTATTTTCTTGCAATGCTATGGCTACGGAAAAGTTAGGTATTCCAATGACAAAATTATTTGTGCCATCAAGCGGATCAATAGTAAATGTATAATTAGATTTTTTATTTATTAAACCACATTCTTCGGAAAAAATATTATAATTGGGGAATTCTTTTTCTAATATACTTATTATTGCCCGTTCCGAACCAATATCGGCTTTAGTAAAAAAATCTGACGCTGTTGATTTTTGGACTGATTGCAACCCCTTGCCAAAATATTTTTGTACTACAAAACCTCCGGCTCTAGCCGCTTTAATCATCTTCTTTGTAATGGCTGACTTATAACCCAACATAATAATATTATAACATAAAAATATCTAAAGCTATCCACTTTTAAATCAACTCTTTAATTCCTCCTTATTTTTATATCAAAGGAAAAAATCCCACCATAAAGGTGAGATACCCTGCCTTGGCAGGGGGTGTAGGAATCCTCTTCCCCCAAAATTTAGCAACACTTTGGCGTAAGCTAAATTTTTCCTCCAGAGCCCGGGTGTTTAAAAATCTAAAAGCTTCGCTTTTACCCCGATGGCCATCGGGGTGGTTACGAAGTAACCAGCAGTTTAGATTTTTAAACTACCCTTCGATTCCTACCTTCACCACATTCAAGAAAAGAGCGCTTCCAAAAATCGGAACCGCTCTTTTCTGGCAGGGGGTGTAGGAATCCTCTTCCCCCGTCGTGCTCGAAGACTCGCACTCCTCCGCCAGAACCCGGCGCCCGTTGCGACTGCCACTAGGCAGTCGGTCGGGTCGCCTTCGATTCCTCTGCCATCTCTACATACCAAGATAAATCACCCCACCGTGAAGGTGAGGTGATTTATCTTGGCAGGGGGTGTAGGAATCGAACCCACGCTAGAGGTTTTGGAGACCCCTGTACTACCATTATACTAACCCCCCACGAATTTGGTCAAAAAGTCATTAAGTCAAGAAGTCAGAAAATTTAAAGTCAGAATTATTTTTTTGAATTTATTAATTTACTAATCAAACTATTTAACATCAATCTTATTTCTTCAGATAAGCTGGCGTATTCCTTAAAACGACTATCACCGATTAATTTTCTATCTTGACATTTGTAAAACCAATTTAAACTTTCACTATTTTCACGTCTGGCAATTCTAAGTGCATGGATAAATTCTTGTTGATAACCAGAACCATATCCTTCAGCTATATTGGCGCTAATTGAACCAACTGAGCGCAATAATTGATCTGTAATTACCCAAGCCACGCGTTTACTAGGAAATGTATCTACATCGTCGCAAACCATATTAAACATAGTATGCGCCTTTTGCCAAACTAATAAATCAACGAATGAATTTATTTTTGATTTATCATTCTCCATGACTTCATGGCTTAATGACTAATTGACTTACTTTGTTTCTTTATGCATCGCGTGCTTCTTGCACCATTCACAATGTTTCTTGAGCTCTAAACGTGTTTTCACTTTCTTCTTATTACGGAAAGTGTGATAATTAATGCGGTGACAAGCACTGCATTCCATTTTTATGAGATTATCTTGAGACATAAAATTTTAAATCCTATAATTATAAATACGAAATATTTAACTTAAACTTAAAAAATCAACTGCATTATGAATATATTTTTGTTGATTATTTTTTGTTTTCTCTAATCTTATTTTAAATAAATTACAATTAATTTTAGAAACTGGAATGAAATAAATTACTTTATCATTAGCATTATAAACCGCCATCGCATCAATTTCCTTTTTATTATAAGGCAATACCGACCAATTATTACTACTTCGACAATTAACATCTAGTACACCTTTTTTAGGGGTAACATACTTAACCTGAATACGGACAAATTTACCAATTTTTTCTGCCACTAAATCGTAACGATTGTTTTCACCAACAGGAAATAATACTCGCCAACCTTTCTCCAATAAATGTGCGGCTACAGCCATTTCGGCAATACTACCTTTAGTTTTTTTATGCATACCTGATAGCTTAATTTAACAAAGCCGACGGAGGGAGTCGAACCCACGACCCACGCTTTACAAAAGCGTTGCTCTACCAACTGAGCTACGTCGGCAAACTAGCATACAGCCAATGGCTAATAGCTTATGGCACGGGTCGATACTTTTTCTATTAACTCCAACTGCGTGCTAT
>JBBTZY010000006.1:0-4916 GCA_038061115.1 Patescibacteria group bacterium
ATGAAAATTAAAAAGTGGCGAGGCGAGCAAGGCGGACGGGCTGACTTGAAAAATTTTGCAGTTCTGTATCGTACTAATGTGCAAAGTCGGGCGCTGGAAGAAGCGTGTTTAAGAGCTGGGTTGCCATATCAATTAGTGGGTGGAATAAAATTTTATGAACGACGTGAAGTAAAAGATATGTTGGCTTGGCTACGGTTTTTGCAAAATCCAGGCGATAGTATAAGTTTTGAACGAGCGATTTTGAGTGTAACGCGTGGCGTTGGGCTTACCACAGTGGAAGCGGTTTTGAATCGGGCTAAAATAAATAATATTTCTTTACTGCAAGCGGCTCGTGATGAAAGTTTGAATTTAGCGCCCGCGCGACAAAAAGGATTACTTAGTTTTGTGGATTTATTTACCAAGTGGGAAAAATTATTACCAGAATTAACTGTGGCAGAATTGATTGACGAAGTGGCAAAAAATAGTGGGTTAACTGGGGAGTTAGATGATGGTACCAGCGTGGGAGAAAGGCGACTCGAGAATATTTCCGAATTAAAAAGTGTGTCGCAAGCGCGGGCGCAAGGGAAGGGTAAAGAAGCGCTGACTAAATTTTTAACCGATATTTCTTTGTGGCAGGATTTAGATAATTCCGATGACAAAAAAAATGGTGTAACCTTAATGACGGTGCACGCCGCTAAGGGTTTGGAATTCCAAACTGTTTTTGTGGTGGGAATGGAAGAAGGTTTATTCCCGCACAACTCATCGCTTAGTGATCCTAAAGAATTAGAAGAGGAAAGGCGTTTGGTGTATGTGGCGCTTACTCGGGCGCGCGAGAATGTTTACTGTTCTTATGCAAGTATGCGGACAATTTTTGGCAAAACTTCGCAGGTTGTGCCGTCACGGTTTTTAAGTGATTTACCCGAAGAAATGTTTGTAAATATTTTAGCAGATAGCAACCAAGATAATTTTTAAATACTATCAAACCTAATTTCATATTTTTTTACACCTCGGGCAAAAATGTAACGATCGTCACATTTTTGCCCGAGGTGTTATATTTTTAGTATTTTGGAAAAATTGATTGGCAGTGAGGAGAATAAAAAATCCCACACCTGATTATTTAGTGTGGGATAAGCGAGAAATTGTAATTTTTATCCAGCGGCTTTCATAAAGTGAGTTATTGGACAAAAATAATATCTGATTGATTGTTTTTTTAATTTTTTGGTAATTTCAGTATGGAGTGTGAAATCTTGCGCTTGTTTAGCAGTGAGATGAAACATAACCACCCTTTCACTGCAGGCAATTTTATATTCTTTTAATAACTTATCAAAATTAGCTAAGGATTCTCGATCGTGGATTGATTCAAAAATGAAAATGACAATTGTTTCTTGCCCGCGCCATAGCTCGGGAGCGTCATCACTTAATCCTTTTTCGTCCATTTCCACCCAAAATTGAATGTCATGTTCTTCGTGTGATTTCTCAGCACATTGGCATTTGAATTCTAAAGGGATGGTGGTTTCGTTTTTGAAGGCAATTATACTATATTTAGATGATGGTATTAGTAGACTATGGGAGAATTCCATGATTGGTAATGATATATTGCAATCCGGACTAACAATGATGAATTTATTACATTTATTTATATTCTGATTCGTAAATTCCTTGAGTATTTCTAGTATCATATTTTTTGATATACCATATTTACCGCAGTAAGCAATAATTGAAAAGGGTATTTGTTTTGTATGTTCCATTGTTTTTATCTTTCGTAAAGTTATTGATTTAATTTAGTAATGTGATGTTGATTGTAATCTATCAATTACCATTCTTACACAAGCGGTTCCATCAACAATGTATTCATCGCCTGGTAAGGAAGTGAAGAATGCTACAGAGAAATATGTTTCCGGCACAGGAAAGATGCCAATTAGTTGCCTATCTTTTGTACTAATCGAAGCAACTAAATTTTGTGGAACTAAAATAAAACTATTAGTGTATCTTTTTTGTACCAATGATAAATGATTGTAGGTGATTATTACATTATCCTTTATATTTTCTAGTAGTTTTTTGCCACTTTGATCTGGTATAGGAAAATTACCATTGAAAAAAGTTTCGTAACGTACAAACCAAAATTTAGCAGTTTGTTTTTCATCGTTGGTAATACTAAGCTTTATTTCAAGCTCATCATCAGCTTGTGCAGTTGGTTTAATACAAGCAATAACATACTCGCTATTTTTTATGTGAAAAGATAAAAATATATTATTGGTTTGTATTTGAGCAATTTTTTGATGTAACACTGAAAAATAACGATTTTTGTTATACAGTGTTGGGTAAGCGGTTTTTAACATTGATAATATAGTGGCAAGGTCAACGTTGAAACAAATTAATGATGATAATTCAGTTAGAAAATTTTTGAACATGGGTAATTCCTTTTCGGATTGTTAATGAATGGTTTTTGTTTGAAAAATCTTTTATTCTTTTTACCTTATAAATGAAAATTTGTCAAGGGTAGTTTGGGGTGTAGCGTGTAGGGGGTAGGGTGTAGTTTTAAAATCAGAAGCGCAAAATTAAAATATTAAATAATTTAGAATTTTAAATCAATTTTTAATAACTTAATTTTAAAATATTTAAGCATTTATTAATTTAATCATTGATTAAAAATTGATTAATTACCTTAGCTTTTTTAGGTCCAACTATATTTGATAATTCAGAAACGCTGGCTTGGCGTAGATTTTTTATACTACCAAATTTATCTTTTAATCGTTTTTTGAGTTTTGGGCCAATACCCGGTAGTTCATCCCAAGCGGATTTTATACTTTGTTTACGATGCCGAGCGCGATAAAAAGTAATACCAAAGCGATGAGCTTCGTCGCGTAATTCTTGAAGGAGTTGGAGGGCTGGCGAGTTCCTATTTAGTTTGATGGGAGATGTTGATTCCGGTGTATATAAAATTTCTTCTTGTTTGGCTAAAGCCACTATTGGAATTTTAATACCACATCTATCTAATTCTTTTTTAACTACTGAAAGTTGAGGTAGGCCGCCATCCAACATAATCAAGTTAGGTAGTGGCCATTCGTGCTTACCATTAAAACGCCGCGTTAGCATTTGCGCCAGCATTGCAAAATCATTTGGTTCTTTAAATCCAACAATTTTAAATTTGCGGTATTCTTTGGGTGTGGGTGTGCCATTTATCAAAACTACCATGGCGCCGACTGGTAAATTGCCTTGAATGTTTGATATATCATAACCTTCAATTCTAGTTGGAGTTTTTGGCATTTTTAAAATATCCGCCAACTCTTGCAATCCTAAAGTAGTGTGTTTAGTTTTTCTGGCCCACGAGACCACACTTTGTTCTAAATGTAATTTAGCAACACTTATGGCTAATTTAATAAGTTGATATTTGGCGCCACGACTTGGTATTTTTAGAGTTACGTCTACAATTTTAGTAGTTGATAATTTTTGTGCAACATAAGCAATTTTAGGACGTTCTGGATTTTGCGGGTAGTATTGCTCTAAAAAGTTGGTTAAAATTTCTGTATCGGTTAATTGCTCGCTAGCAGTTAATAAAAACCTTTCATTATCAAGTAGCGCACCACGCCTGACAGGTAAACGACTAATAGCTACATTTTCGCCATTTTTGGCTAAGGCAAATACATCAAACGATTCATTAGTCGCGTGTAAAACATTTTGTTTAATACCAAATTGTTTAATAGCCTGTAGTTGATCACGAAGTCGTCCGGCGCGTTCAAATTGTTTTTTATAACTTGCCAATTGCATTTGCTTGGTTAAATCGTGAGTTAAATTTTTTGTGTCGCCACGCAAAATTTGTTCTAGTAATTTAATTTGTTCAGTGTATAAAATTTTCTCTTTATAACCACCGTGGCCTAAGCATCTACCCAAATGCGCGGCAAAGCAGGGTTTGTCAGCCGGATTATTACAAGTTTTAAGTCCTAATGTTTTTTTAAGTAAGTAGTAAGAATTACGAGCCACTTGCGCTTGCGGGTATGGCCCAAAATATTTAATTCCACGTACACCAGTTTTTCTAACAAGCCGCACAGTGGGAAATGTTTCGCGCTTATCAATCGCAAAATACAGCCAACTTTTGTCGTCTTTCAAAACCACATTATAAGGCGGTTGATGTTGTTTAATTAAGTTGCCTTCGAGAAGTAGCGCTTCGGTTTCGTTTTGAGTGGGTGTGATTTGTAAATGATGAATAGTGCTAACCATTATTTTTTTAGCGGGACTAAGTTCGGTTGGTTTTTGGAAATACGACCGTACGCGACTTTTGAGATTTTTAGCTTTACCGACATAAAGTAGTTTTTCGTCCGCGCTAAAAAACTCATACACGCCGGGTAAGGTGGGTAGATTAGTTAATTGTTTTTTGAGTAAATGGTTCATTTGTAGTATTGACATTAAGCTTGATTTAGTATAATATAAGTATAATTAAAATAAACAAAATAACATAATCAAAATAATATTAAGGTGTAAAATGAACCAAAGTAATGCAAAAGATATTGAAAAACAAGCAGAAAAAGGACTTGATTTGTCAACGGCCGTTGGCAAACAAATTCTTTGCTCAAGGATTTTGAAAAATAGATTTGGAACAGATGGCGTGATTCGTGAGGGAGTGCCAAATGAATCATCTAAGAAAACCTTCTCTAGTTTGTCTTATAATCACAATAGTTTGCCCGGCATTAATTTTGCTGACCAGTTGGGTTTGTATTATGACGAACTTATTCAGTTGGGAAAAGAGGAAGAGGCTTTCACTTTGACATTCCGTTTTAGAGAAGGAAATATAGTGTAGGTATTGTGGGATTTTTTAAAAAACTAGTTTCAAATTTTGGCTAACCTATCAGCCCGAGCATCAATCGCTCGGGCTTTTTTATTATATCCCGCATTAGCTCATTAATAAGTGTGACCGAAATCAATAATGTGTTTGAGATAAG
>JBBTZY010000007.1:0-4408 GCA_038061115.1 Patescibacteria group bacterium
ACAAAAAAGGAGATTTCGCAATGAAATCGATATTCTTTAACATATTAATCGTGTGCTTACTGACGCTCGTGTTATCACCATTTATGGTGGCACAATTATCAGTTACAGCAGAAAATACTTATCCTGATACAGTTCAGGCGTATTACCCAAACCAATTTGGTAGTTTCCTGCACAACAACATTGGGACGTACGACATTGGAATAAATCAACTCTCATTTGTAGCGGAATACCCTTCACCAAATAACAACGATAGTTTATTCGCTTTCAATCAGTTTTATTTAAAGTGGGGTGTAAGTAGTGTAATAGCTGGTCCTATATACTCAGTATCAGATACTATCACTTTTACTTTAAGCCCACCTTTAATCGTGAGAGTTAATTCAGTAGCAGGTCTTCAAGTTAATGCTAACTTAAAAGATCCAGTTTCCGGTACAGCGCGGTTAATTGCAAAAAACGTAACTTGGACCAACTTAAATACCGGAGAAACTTTTGACAACACGAACAACTTACCAGCTTATGGTAATTGGATTACTGTTGTTTCAACTGCCGGCAAATTATTGGCGCAAAAAAGTCCACTTGATATTGATCAAACAGTAAATGACGGCGTGAATGGAGTGGAATTATCTGTAAATAATATTATCAATAACAAAAATAATGGTATTGCACTTTATAATTTTGCATATCAAGTATTAGCACCACATCTGGGTAGTGTAACTAACTACCGTTTGTTCGCCAACAATGTCCAAATCGGTTCCACTATTACCAATAACTACAATGATGATAATATTTCATTTAATCTAAATTTACCGTTATACTTGCAAGCCTACGGAACAACGGAAGTAACTTTAAAAGCTGATTTGGCAATTGGGGTAACTAATCAAATTCAAGTTGTAACAAAAGAAATCTATGGTCAAGGAATAAATGATGGTTATCAGTATTACGCAAGTGGTGTGCCAGTTCTTTCTGGAATCACAAATATTATTGTTTCTACTCCCCCAACAAATACATCATTTGCGACTAATCGTGATTGGTATAACACCTTGAATAATCTTTTTCATTGGGAGCAAATGTTCTTACCTGAAAGAGATGTTCCAGATAATATTACAGACCAATCTTTCCGTAGAGCATTAGCGTTGGGGTTGAGTTCGGCTAGTAATTATGAACACCTAGACGAGCCACTGTACTTTTGGATAGTTCTATATGATCTTGATAATCTTTTTGGTGATGATATTTTTTGTGGAATAGAAGACAGAGAGGAATATATGAAATCTGTCTTACGGGATAAATATCATATCAACCTTGATTCCATAGAATCGGATAGTCGTCAAATTAATTTTCAGTGGTTTGGTGATTGGGATACCGTCAATGCAAAAACGTTGAAGGCATTTGCTAAATTAGCTAATCAAATTCCAGTTCTAACTCTAAGTTCATTTGAATCAACAACTGGTGATTCGGTTAGTGTTGGACTAACGGTTGATAATAATTATATGTCAATCGGCGGTTTCCAAACACGAATCTTAGGGTATTCATATACAAAACTATTATCTTGGCAAGGCAACTCTGGATTTAATGTTACGACTGTTGATGTTGGTTCTTCATGTACCGAGTACTATCAGGGTAATATGGTATTAGGTTTTGGTAGCACTACAAATTTAACCCGCACCCCTTTAGCAAAGTTACGATATAAACCAAATGTTTCTGGAGTTGTTAGGATTCGTCAAGATAAAGCAACACTTTCTGACGAAACCGGTAGTACGGATTTTCCAGTTTGGGCACATCGAGCAATTTGGTACATGTATTTACGTTCTGATGTTAATATGAACAAACGAACAACTATTGCTGATGCTGTACGCGCTCGTTATTTACTACTTCACAACTTAAATCCTGATTTACCTAATTTGGGTGACGAAAATTATAACGGCGTATTTGATTTTGATGATCCATACGAAATCAGATTAAGAGCCGCTTGGGGTTATGCAAAAACAATGCCAAACAATATTTTATCTTTAAGTGATCCTGTGCGCGGTACAATTTTACTTCTCAATAATATAGCGAATGAAAAATTGATCGTGAATATGTCATTTGATGGTAACGAATTGAATGGTGCTAAAAGATTTGCTGGAAAACTCGTTTACAATCCGCAAATTGTTACAATTGAAAAAATTGAATATCCGGGTAATTATTTAACTGACATTAGCGGATCATACGATGACTCGTTAGGTAATTTAACATTCGCTCGCTATGATTCAAACATGAGTACCGGAACCAATTTGGTTATAGTGTATATGAAAAAAATCAACGAGGGAAATCCCGGTATTGAATTGCAAATCGCCAAACACAACTTCTTTACTTTTGGCGAAGATGTGCGTGTTGAGTATGGCGTAACCGGAGTAGGTGATGAAGTAAATTCAACACCCAAACAGTTCGCCTTAGCGCAAAACTTCCCGAATCCGTTCAACCCAACCACAACAATTCGTTATTCTCTCCCAACAGCGGTAAATGTTACATTAAAAGTGTACAATATGCTGGGGCAAGAATTAACAACATTGTTAAATGGAATTGAACAGGAAGCGGGGGAGCGTTCGGTTGACTTCAATGCCGCAGAATTACCAAGCGGTGTGTACATCTACAAAATCCAAGCAGGAACGTTTGTGGATGTAAAAAAACTCATCCTGCAGAAATAAAAGCATATATGATTGGCAGCTAACCCAATCGTAAAATGCGCAGTAACGGTTCGGAATTTAGATTGTAACCTTCAAGTTACTAATCAAAAATTCTGAACCGTTTTTTTATTTTCCAAATTTTCCTAAAAAACCTTTATTATCTAATTATGTCCGGCCGGACATAATTAGATAATAAAATAACATACCAACAAACTGGAGTATGTTGGTATGTTATTGAAGTAATTAAAGTAGTAGCTATAATTTTTTTATCACTGGACCAAAGTCGGTGTCGTCTACTGTAAAACCCAATTCTTTTATACTCTGTCGTAATTCATCGGCCTTGGTAAAATCTTTATCATGTCGAGCTTGTTCACGTTCATCTGCAAATATTTGAACTGCTTGTGGTATTATAAGTGGTTTTACATCTTTTAAGCCCAACCCCAACACCTCATCCATTTTAAGTAGCGAAGATTTTTTAGCGCTATCTGGATAATCTGATTTTAAAACTTCCCATACCACTGCTAGCGCTTGCGGTGTATTTAAATCATCATTAATCGCTTCTTTAAACTTTTGCTCTAATTCTGCGCAACCGATTTGAGCTTCAACCATCGTAGCTATTTTAGCTTGGATATTCTTAAGGGATTTAGATGCGCTTACAACCGCCTCCAACGAAAAATTAAGTGGTTTGCGATAATGTGTACCTAAACAAAAATAACGATACTCAAGCGGCGAAATGTTTTGTTCCTTTAACCAATCTAAAGTCATAGCATTGCCTTCAGATTTTCCCATTCGTTTTTCATCCACCACCATAAATTCGCCATGCATCCAATAATTGGCTGGCACCTTACCAGTTACAGCTTCGCTTTGGGCGATTTCATTAGTATGATGCACTGGAATATGGTCAATGCCACCACAATGAATATCAAATACTTCACCCAAATGTTTCATACTCATAGCAGAACATTCAATATGCCAACCGGGAAAACCCTTACCCCATGGCGAATCCCATTCCATTTGACGACGCGACTTCGCGTCGTCTTGAGCTGGGTCGAAAGACCTTCCACCTTGATATGAAAATTTCCACAAAGCAAAGTCGCTAACATTTTTTTTGCCACGAATTTCTATTCGTGCGCCAAATTTTAAACCGTCTAAATCAAGACGCGCGAGTTTTCCATAATCAGATAATTTTGAAGTATCAAAATAAACGCCGTCTGGTATAACATAAGTAAATCCCTTGCCCTCTAGTTTTTTAATAAATTCAATTTGCTCAGCAATAAAATCAGTTGCCTTACACCAAATATCAGGTGGTAAAATATTTAACTCACTCAAATTATCCTGAAACATTTTAGTGTATTCATCGGCTATTTGCCAGACAGTTTTGCCAGTGACACGCGAACCTTTTTCCATTTTATCTTCACCAGTATCAGCATCGCTTACTAAATGACCAACATCGGTGATATTCATTACATGCTTTACTTTATAATCATTAATCAATAATGTACGTTTTAAAGTATCTTCAAAAATATAAGTGCGCAGGTTGCCAATATGCGGCGCGGCATAAACCGTTGGTCCGCAAGTGTACAAGCCGACTTGGTGGGGTACAAGCGGCTTAAATTCTTCTTTTTGACGTGATAAAGTGTTGAATAATTGAAGTGACATAACTATATCTTAACCATAAAACTCCAATGGCTCCTTGTCAAGCGCGATGGAGACCCCAATGCTAAACATTGGGGTTTGACGTCTATTTA
>JBBTZY010000008.1:0-6191 GCA_038061115.1 Patescibacteria group bacterium
AAGTGAATGGAGTGAGTGTGGAGGAGGTGGATAGAATTACCACAAAAAACGCTAAGGATTTATTTAATTAGTTTAATATTTTTATTATATGAATGAATATGGATATAATTTAGTAGAAGAAACGAGTAGTCGAGAGACGCACGATAAATTAAAAAAAGAGATATTAAAAAATGTAATTAATATTCAAAAATATGAAGGATTAATTCACTATACACAATTACCTAACGTCGAAGCACTTCTAACCCAAGATCTAAAAGTGCACAGCAGCTCTATTTGGGGAGCAAAAGGTATGATAGCAACAAAAAAAATAGGGACCCAGGATGTAAATTTGGCAAGCAAAAATTATAATGCTTCGTTTATCGAGTGGAAGAAATTATCTCATAGTAATAATGGGCAAGTAGCTATAATATTTGATATGCCATTTTTAGAGAAAAATCAAATAGATATTCGTCCTGTACAATACGAAGGTGATAGCTCGTTTGATTCTTGGGGCGGATACACAGAAGATAGAATAATATCGTATAATGAGATAATGGAACTTTGTCGGGTTGGTTACGGCCATTTTATAGTTAATGAAGGACAAAGCATACCCAAAGAAGCCATTAAAGGGTTTGTTTTATCTCCTTATGATGGACAATTTAGATAGACAAGAAGGCGCGATTAGAAGTGGAGTGGAAGAAAAAATCATAACGATTTCGCATGAACAGGCCATTAAGTTATTATCTAAACGAATGGATCGGCAGTTAGAAAAGCATGCCAAATCGATTCATTTTGTACCTTTATATGATTATAATGGAGATGTTATTTGGCCAGCTAATATAAATCACGAGGATATTAATGTGGATTAGTTTTATTGTGTCTTAAATAAGGGCGGGAGTGTGAGATAGATGAGGTAACCGACGCAAATATTTGTAAATTGCTTTTATCAAAACTGCAAGTTTAATTCTTTGTAGCTTTTATTTTTTGTGTTACAATAATGATGTTATGAGCTCTGATTTTGCAATACTGTTATTAGTAATTATAGTTGGCTTTGCCGCGATGGTGTGGTTTTTGAAATCCTCTAAAACAGAACCCAAAAAAGACGACCAGTCGCTGTTAATGTTGCAAAATCAACTCAATGAAATGCGGGCGACTTTAGATAATAAATTGGGCGAGTCCACCAAATTTATGCAACACCAATTTGGGGAGTCAGCTAAAATTATTCGCGATGTTACCGAGCGTTTAGTAAAACTTGACGAAACCAATCGACAAGTGGTGAATTTTGCGGACCAGTTGCAATCGCTCCAAGATATTTTGAAAAATCCGAAACAGCGGGGAATTTTAGGTGAATATTATTTAGAAACATTACTTAAAAATGTGATGCCACCCGGTAGTTTTCAAATGCAGTATCCATTTAAAGACGGCACGATTGTGGATGCGGTGGTATTTGTAAAAGATAAGGTAATTCCAATTGATTCAAAATTCTCTCTGGAAAATTACAATCGTTTGGTAGAAGAGCGCGATCCAGTAGAACGTGAAAAGCTTGAAAAAGCATTTAAGGCCGATCTTAAAGCGCGTATTGATGAAACTGCTAAATATGTAAAACCCAGCGAAGGCACGATGGATTTTGCTTTTATGTTTATTCCCCATGAAGCGATTTATTATGATCTACTGGTAGCTCAAGTAGGTGCAGTAAAAGTTAATACACGTGATTTGATAGAATACGCCTTCAAAGAAAAACACGTGATAATAGTATCACCAACATCATTCCTCGCGTATTTACAAACTGTGCTCCAGGGCTTGCGTGCTTTACAAATTGAAGAATCAGCCAAAGAAATTCGTCACAATGTAGAAACATTAGGCAAACATCTTTTATCTTATGAAGAATATATGAAAAAATTAGGCGGGCATTTAGGCACCACCGTGAATGCTTACAATACAGCATATAAAGAGTTGGGGAAAATTGATAAAGATGTTTTGCGAATTTCCGGTGAGGCGGTGGGGATTGAGGCACTAGCGCTTGATAAACCAAAAATTAGTGAGGAATAAATTTAATTATTAAGATTCATTCGTACGAATGAGCGAATATGTATTAAAATATATCAGTCGTGTGATGTTATTACATTAAATTGGTATTTTTGGCTAATTTAAGCCAAAATATTTTTTAGCCGTTGACGATATTTAAAAAAACAGCTAAAATTATTCTCCGCAAGGTGTCTTGCGTCTAAAATTATGCCCAGCAATACAACTTCGCTTAAACTGACTTCCGGCTAAAGTATTAATTTACTAAGTTAACTGATCTAGATTATAATTTAAATATTAATTATTTAACTAACTTCCGCTTTATTTTAGACGGAGCGAAGTTGATATTCTGGGTATGCCCGAGTCAGAAAAACAAGTGTGGTGGCAAGCGCCGCTTAAAGTATTTGCTGAAGCGACTGGTCTTATTGTAGTGCCGATTGTGGCGGCTTTATATGGTGGCCGGGCGCTGGACAGAATTTACAAAACTGAACCGATTTGGTTTTTATCTCTGACAATTTTAGCAATTGTGCTGGCTAACTTAGCAATACTTCGCTTAGCTAAAAAATATTTAAATGAAGTAGACCCTTCGACTCGCTCAGGGTTATCTCTAAATAATAATTTAGTGGCTGATAATAAAAAAGGAAATAATAAAGATTATGGCAATACAAACCCAAGTTTGGATGAAAAATAGTGAATTAGCGTTGGCTGAAACTGTGGTATCTGAGGCCGCTAGTGAAGCCAGTGAAGTTCAACATGAAGTGACATTGTACCCTGAGCCAATTGCGCATTTTGGGAGTTTTGTGGTCACCAACTCTTTACTTAATTCTTGGCTAGCGGTTGTAGTAATCATCGCTTTATCTTGGGCAGTGGGGCGCAAAGTATCGCGCGTACCATCACGTATCCAAGCTTTAGTTGAAACAGTAGTGGAAGGTGCGATGAAGTTAGCTGATTCAGTAACAGGAGCGCGTAGCAAAACTATAAAAGTTTTTCCTTTTATTTTTGCGTTGTTTTTGTTTGTCTTAATTAATAATTGGCTAGGTTTGATTCCGGGCGTAGGGTCTATTGGTTTTATTGAAATGATTGAAGGTCATAAAGTTTTTGTTCCACTTTTTCGTGGTGCCACCGCTGATTTTAATACCACTTTAGCGCTCGCCATAATGTCGGTCGTTGGTTCTAATATTTTTGGTGTGATTGTAGTAGGAGCCTTTAAATATTTTAATAAATTTGTACAAGTTAAAGAATTAGTGAGTATCCCTAGTGAAATAATTAAGAATCCGGCGGTAATTTTTGTTAATCCTATAAAATTCTTTGTGGGTTTAATTGAAATTGTCGGTGAAATAGCCAAAGTGGCCTCGCTTTCTTTTCGTTTATTTGGTAATATATTTGCGGGCGAAGTGCTTCTCACCTCAATTGCTGTGATTTTTGCTTTTGGCTTGCCGATTCCGTTTATGTTTTTGGAAGTGATTGTGGGGATAATTCAGGCACTGATTTTTGCGATGCTGACTTTGGTGTATTTTACAGTCGCCGGTACAGCCGAAGAACATTAATTTGTTTATTAGTTGTTTGTTTAACAGCGACCTAAAATATTAATTCTAATGGTCGTATCTGATTAAACAGATTTAAGAAAGGGAAAAAATATGGATTTAGCGGTAATAGCCAAAGCGTTTGCCATTGCAATTGGTGGTATTGCTCCAGCCATTGCGATTGGCAAAATCGGTGCCAAAGCCATGGAATCAATTGGTCGCAACCCAGAAGCGGCTGGTAAAATTTTAGTGCCAATGCTTTTGGCCGCGGCTTTTGCGGAAGCGATCGCAATTTATGCACTCGTTATCGCTTTCGGTATTAAGTAATTATTTGTTGGTGTGAAGGCGAGAGTAATTTCGTCTTCATTCAATAACTTATTATTAAATAAATTTTAAAAATTCGAATATCGAAATTCGGAATCCGAAAATTTCGGATTTAGGATTTCGAATTTCGGATTTAAAAATCTATGCCCAGCAATACAACTTCGCTAAAACTAACCTCCGCTTAATTTACACGTTTACTTATGTTATCAAATTTTAATTATAATTTAATCATTAATTCTTCAACTTTCGTTTGCCTTATTTAGGCGGAGCGAAGTTGATATTCTGGGTATGGACGATTTTATAAAAACATTTCACGTTGACTTAAAATTAATAATTGCTCAACTAATTAATTTTGGTTTGGTGGTGTGGGTAGTATGGCGATTTGCACTTAAATCAATTTTAAGTACAATGCAAAAACGGGCTGATGAAATAGATAAAAGTTTGGCCGATGCCAAAAAAATAGAAAGTGATTTAGAAGCTTTAACCGTTACTCGAGAGAGAATTTTAAAAGAAGCGAATTCGGCGGCTGGAGTTATTTTAGATAAAGCGCAAGCTCAAGCTGAAACTGAACGACAAGCCACACTAGCGCGGGTTAGAAATGAAGCTGAAAAAGTAATTATTGAGGCCAAAGAAAAATTAATGATTGAGCAAGAAGCGGCCTTGCAAGCCGTGCGCAAAGAAGCCGCTAAATTAATCACCCAAGGAGTTTTAAAAGTAATTGGTAAATTACCAAGTGATGTTGTGGATAAAAGTTTGGTAGAAGAAGCGGTGGTGGAGCTAGGCAAAAAAGTTAAAAAGTAGTTTGCTTTAAGTTTCAAATATCAAAATTCAAATTTTTAAAATTTTAGTCATTGGGATTTATTTAGGATTTCGGATTTAGATATTAGGATTTTAAAATATTTATTTAGTAGACAATTCATTTAATCAAGAAGGTGTTGTTTCAAGCTAACGATTATAATTAGGTTACATTATGCGTCTAACTCCCACCAATTACGCTAAGCTTTATTTATCACTTATCCAAGGTGAGGCGAGTGCTCATTTATCAAATTTAACAAATAAATTTTGGGCGCTGGTCTTTCGTAAAAAACATTTTGGTTGGCGCGGGAAAATTATAGCAGAAATAATGCGCCTGTGGTATGAACAAAATGATATTGTGCCGGTGGCAGTTACGACCGGACGGTTACTAGGGCCAAAATTTATTACAGCACTCCGTAAAACACTTACTACTAGCTTGAATCGTGAAGTTGATTTACAAGTAACAGTTAAACCACATTTACTCGCTGGACTCACCGTACAAGTGGGTGATAAAAAATATGATGCGAGTTTGAAAGGCAGATTGGATCAGTTGTACAGTAAGCTTGCAGGTGAGTAATTTTAATCATTACAACACTAGAATACTTAAACATTAGAACATTATTAACAAAATTTTTGCTCTAGTGATCTAATGTTCTAATGAAACTTCTTTCTAAAAAATTCTTAATTCGTAATTCTTTATTCTAAATTCTAATGTATGTCCACAATCACTAAAGATCATTTACTTAAAACACTAGAAGCTGAACTCAAAGGTTTTGAGGCGCGCGTGGGTGAAAGTGAAGTTGGCAATGTAATTGAAGTAGGCGATGGTATTGCCAAAGTTACCGGACTTTCCAAATGCATGGCTTCAGAAATGTTAGAATTTCAAAGTGGCGCGCGCGGCGTGGCACTTAATTTGGAAGAAACTCAAGTTGGTGTAATGATTTTGGGGGATTATTTAGCAGTTAAAGAGGGTGAAACAGTAAAAACTACTGGTAAAATTTTATCGGTGCCGGTTGGTGAAGGTGTGATTGGTCGGGTACTTAATCCATTGGGTGAACCAGTGGATGGACAAGGTGTAATCAAAGCATCCGATTACTATCCAGTAGAAAAAATTGCGCCACGTGTAATTGCTCGTCAATCAGTTAATTCGCCACTTCAAACTGGTATTAAGGCGGTAGATGCTATGATTCCAATTGGTCGTGGTCAACGTGAGCTTATTATTGGCGATCGACAAACTGGTAAAACTGCGCTCGCAATTGACGCTATCATAAATCAAAAAGACCAAAATGTAATTTGTATTTATGTGGCGATTGGACAAAAGGAATCTAAAATAGCAAAAATTGTGGCCAAACTTCAAGCCGTCGGTGCAATGGAATATACTACTGTGGTGCTGGCTGGTGCTTCAGAGCCAGCGGCTATGTCATTTCTCGCACCGTATTCAGGTTGCGCGATGGGCGAATATTTTATGGATAAAGGTAAGGATGTGTTGGTAATTTATGATGATCTTTCCAAACACGCGGTAGCTTATCGACAAATTTCTTTACTCTT
>JBBTZY010000009.1:0-9296 GCA_038061115.1 Patescibacteria group bacterium
TTTGACGAGCACTGTTCAAACCCGAAGACCGAGGCGGCGATTTTGTGTTACTTTACTAAAAAGTAACAAAATAAAAAATAATTTAATTTTCTGGATTCCCGCCTCCCTCTCGGCCATGAGCTCGAGGCCGAATGGCGCGGGAATGACAACTACTACAACTCTTACTTCACCAACCCAATCTTCCTAATTCTCACATTCTGTGGAGTAACTTCCACCAACTCTTCATCATTAATATATTCCAAAGCATCTTCTAAATCCATTATTTTCGGAGTTTTAAAATGTTCACTTGAACCATCGCCTTTAGAACGCATATTAGATAACTGTTTGGCCTTACAAACATTTACACTAATATCATCGGCGCGTGAATTTTGCCCTACCACTTGACCTTTATACACTGCTACTCCTGGACCAATAAACAAAGAACCACGATCTTGTACATTTAACAAACCATATAAATTACTTTCACCGCTTTCATGCGCCACGAGCGAACCACGTTCACGTTCCCGCCAATTACCTGGGTCCGCTTCAAAGCCAGAAAAAATACTATTCATAATACCTAAGCCCCGTGTATCAGTAATAAATTCACTACGATAACCAAAAAGTCCGCGGGTTGGAATAGTAAATTCCAGCGCGGTTTGGCCTTCGTGCGAATGCATGTGTTGCATTACACCAAACCGTGCGCCTAATTTTTGAATCACAATACCAGATAAATTATCAGGCACTGAAATTACTACCTGCTCATAAGGTGTAAGAGTTTTACCATCTACTATTTTATCAATTACTTGCGGCCTGCCCACTTGCAATTCATAACCCTCACGACGCAAACGTTCAATTAAAATAGCTAAATGTAGCTCGCCCCGACCCGATACAATCCAACCACCAGTTTCTAAAGTTTCTACTTTAAGCGCCATATCGGTTTCAAGCTCTTTCATTAAACGTTCATTAATTTGTCGTGAAGTACAAAATTTTCCCTCGCGCCCTGCAAAAGGCGAATTATTAATTTGAAAATTCATTTTCACTGTGGCTTCTTCAATATCTAAAAGTGGCAGGGCTTGCGGACTTGCTAAATCAGCAATTGTTTCACCAATTGTTACATCAGGAATACCAGCAATGGCCACTAAATCGCCAGCCGAAGCTTCGGTTGCTTCCACACGCCCTAATCCTTCAAATGACATTAGAGAAACCAAACGATATTTTTTCATTTGCCCCTCTCGATTAATATGCATTACTTCTTGATTGGCTGAAATTTTACCATTGTGAATTCGGCCCGTGGCAATACGGCCTTTAAAATCATCGCGTGAAATAGTAGTTACGAGCATTTGGAGTGGTAAATTGGGATCGCCATCGGGTGCGGGAATATGTTTTACAATCGCATCAAAAATAGGATTAATATCTACCATTTTATCTAAATCTGGTTCTAACCCTGCTTTGCCAAGTTTGGCCGCCGCGTAAACAATTGGAAAATCAGCGGTTGCATCATCGGCTCCTAAATCCAAAAATAAATCAAAAGTTTTATTAAGTGCTTCTTGGGGATTAGCATCGGGCTTATCTATTTTATTTACTACCACAATAATTTTATGCTTCATCGCCAATGCTTTTTTAAGCACAAATCTGGTTTGTGGCATAGGGCCTTCTTTAGCATCAACCAAAAGCAAGCAACCGTCGGCCATATTCAAAACTCGCTCCACTTCACCACCAAAATCAGCGTGGCCTGGCGTATCTATAATATTTATTTTTGTCTCACCATAACGCACCGCCGCATTTTTAGAAAAAATGGTAATACCGCGCTCGCGCTCCAATTCATTGGAATCCATAATCAAATTATCCGCCACATCCTTACCCATTTTGGTAAATGATTGCCTGAGCAAAGCATCAACCAAGGTAGTTTTACCATGGTCCACGTGTGCTATTATTGCAATGTTTCTTATGTTGGATAAACTCATATTAAATAAATAATTTTAATAGCTCGTCTCGCCCCGTAGTGAACGAGCCGAGCGAGTTCTACTGCGGGGTCAACGTGAGCGATTATTGCAATGTTTCTGATATTAGTTAAACTCATACTGAATTACATAAATTTGATTAGGCTTCGTAGTGCCGCCCTGTCGTAGGGTTTGTACAGAGCGGAAGTTTCGCGAATGTCCGGCTCGGGCGTGCTGTGGTCGCTTTGCATAGCCCGAGCCAATGAGCGGAACGAGCACTGTTCAAACCCTATACCTGCGCGGCGATTTTGTGTTACTTTATAAAAAGTAACAAAATAAAAAATAATCTTCTAAACAATACTGAACAATTGAATAAAAAAACTGCTCTAACTTAAGCAGTGATCAGCTTAAAACTCTTACACTAGTATACTTCCAATCAAGAAAAAAAGCAAGTCCACTCGCAAAACTAAAATTTATAAGTTATGATTAAGGTATCTATGTTACCAAACTTCACTATCAACCTCTGGGTTATTTTTAAAAAAATAATTACTATAATCGCTGTTTTTTTACTGCCTATTTTAGCCCTGCCAGCTATACTTAATGCTGTAGAACAAATCATAGGTCGCACAGTGCCTTATGAACTGGCGTTGCGCTTGGTAATTTTGAGCACCAGTTGGTTAGGATTATTATTTTATACTCATTGGTGGTTAAAAAGTGAGGCCAATTCTACCCACCGCACTATTTTTATTATTTTATTAATTTGGTTTTTTGGTTTACTAATTGTAGCACTCGGTGATCAAAACAATCGTTTAATGGAAGAATATTCTTGGATCAGATACACCACCGGTTTATTTTTATTTGGTACAGGATTTCTAGCCGGATACTTATCTTACCAGAAATTCGCTGACAAAATAATCTCATTTGGTTTTGGGTTGGCGAGCGCCGCTTTTGTTTATGCTGGACTAGATGAACTTTTGCAAATTCATGAAGCGGTAGCATGGCGTATTGAACATTATTTAGGTCGCTTGGTGCAAGCTGGTGATTATATAACTCTTGGCTATGCTGGCATTGGTTTGATTACCATAATTTTATTAATAAAATATGGCCGACGTTTAAATAATTTACTACCCCGCCTTTCTAAAATAATTTTACTCGGCAGTGCCTTGGTTTATTTGACCTCCACTCTACTTGATACTTTGGATATAAAACTACTGAAAATATTAAATACTTACGCCATCACACAATTAAATTTAAATCCTGCTAAAATTTTTGGCGAAATTTGGTATTTACTGTGGCCTGTTAAAAATTTAACCAATGGGTTAGAAGAAGTATTAGAATACTTAGCCGCTACTGGATTTTTTATTGGTTTTTATCTGTCCTCACTAAACGCTACGAAATTATCTACGTCTGAAAGTAAGGACAGACCCCGAGCGAGTGAGACGAGTCGAGGGGTATACTTTGGTAAATTATTCCAAAGCAATACTTTACTCCATATTAAACAGACAATAACAGTTACTACACTTGGATTAACTATTATTATTTTAATTTATTTTAGTATAAAATCAGTACCCAATCTTCAACCCAAACAAATTACACTAGAGCAAAATAATGTAAGTGTCTTGTCGCGCCCCGCTGATGGCTTAAAACACAGTGATGATTTAACTTACAATTCCAATTGGGGCGTACTTTCAGCCAATGAAGGCGGGCGAAATATTATGCAATATAAAAACGGTCAGCTTAAACCCCTACCTGACCTTAAAAAATTATTACTTGATCCCGATAGTGTAACTGCCGACGATAAAGCAATTTATGTATCCGATAGCACTAAGGGAATAATTTTTAAATACACAACTGAAAAGGGTTATGAACCGATTTGGACACGCGCTGATGGTTTACACGAGCCAGAAGGATTGATAGTAGTTGATAATATTATTTTTGTGGTTGATGAATCACAAGGCACTATTACTAAATTAACTCGCGGAAAATCGCCCGAAATTTGGCATCCAGAACACAATTTGTGGCAAGCGCCAGAAGGTATTACCTATCACCCCGTGCTTCAAAAATTATTAGTCACTGATGATACCAGTGGCGCGGTATTTGCAATTGATTTTGGTAAAAGTATTGAACTATTAACTAAACTAAACAAACCCGAAGATGTAGTAGTTTTGCCAAACGGCAAAATTTTAGTAACTGATACCGGTGATGGCATAGTGTATGAGGTGGACACAAACGGCCAAACAAAGATTTTGACGAAATTCATCCGCACTTATCGCGATTTGCAAGGTATCGCAGTTGATGACAATAACAATTTGTACTTGATAACCTCCGATGGCTTTGGCGGTGTTTCCTTTGTGCCGAGTATTTTGTGGCAAATAAACCAATCTCAAATTAATAAGTAATTTATTTTGTTACTTTTTATAAAGTAACACAAAATCGCCGCCCCAGCCTACCGGCAGGCAGGTCGGTCTTCGTATTTGAACAGTGCTCGTCGGACTCGTTGGCTCGGGCTATGCAAAGCGACCACGGCACGCCCTCGCCGGACACTCGTCCGATTCCCTGCCTACCGGCAGGCAGGCGCTCTGTACAAATACTACGACAGGGCGGCACAACGAACTGTAATTAATTTTTTTAAGAATGATATTATAAATAAAAAATGCGAAGTGTTTTACTCCGCATTACAATTTTAATTTTCCCTTAACCATGTATTTATGGCTATCAAAGCCAAAAAACAAATTTCCTGATCGGAACGAAAATCTATATTATGTGAACTAAAATCCTCTTGTTTATTTTCGGCTCGTGATTTATGCCATGATATCCAACGACCATTTATATTTACTTCAATAAAAAATGATTCCTTTCTTATGGTAACTTGACTAAAATATAATTCTTTCTCATTGAGATACAATGCTATTCTATTTAATTCCAAAAGCACATATTTATTTATATTTGCCAAACCTTCATCAGTTAAAGAAGCTAATCTTTTTTTAAACCAAGGATATAATTGTCCACCAATAGAATAACCGTTCATTAGTCGACCGCCATCAAAAATTACAAAGGTGAGGCCTTGATCATCCCAAATAGTTTCAGAAAAAAATTCTTTATGATAATACATTTGTTCAACCACATAATAAGTGGCCAAATAAACTGTCAACAACATTTTTCTCATCGCCATATTATTATCCATGGCCGGCAAGTCAAACGTATACACAATATAATCATTTTCTTCTTTTTGTAATTGGAAACAACCGTCAAAACCAAATTGTGCTCCGCTGATATGAAATACCCCTAAATAAGAATATTTCTGCATTAAAGGTGAATCGATTTGAAATGAAGTGAGTGGGAATGATTCATTTTGAAAAAATTTCTTATGAATCTTTAAATAACAGGTATTTTGTTTAATAATTAAATCTAATATCATTATTACTCTTTCTTTTTAATGTACGATATATTTTTTCTTACTGCCAATATTACTCTAGCATTGTTGACTAGTCAAGTGGTATATAGTGATTACTTACAAAACATCCTTACATACTGGAGTATATAAGGATGTTTTTTATAACTTATATTTTACCAAACTATGGTTTAAATAATTTTCGCAATTCCTCTTTTTTCTCTGGATATAATTTTGCTTCATAAATTTTACTCACAATTTCTTTCTCTTCAAAATTTTTACTAATTGCTATTTCCATAAATTCATCAAAACTTACGGGTTTTAAAATTATTTTTTCACCGGCGTCAAGTTTCATCTCCGCTACTTTATTTAAACCCTTAGCAATAAAAGTATAAATTACCCAATCAATTTTAGAAGTTACGTGACGAGCGTCCCACAAAATAAATTCCTCGGACTCATAACCACTTTCTTCTAGTAGCTCGCGTTTAGCGGCGGTAATCACACTCTCACCTTTGTCAACCCGCCCACCAGTAGTGCCCACAAAACTTCCCTTACCGGGTTGTTCTTGTTCGGTTAATAAAATTCCCCCATCAGGTAGCACTGGGAAAACCACTACCGTATCAGGCCGTTTTAATTTCTCAAACGTAGCTTTAGTGCCATCAAACATTTCCTGCTCCCATTGATACACGTCAAACATCACCCCGCTAAAAACCTTTTTCGCGTGAGGTGGAATTGGTTGTTTGGATGGTGGACGAATAATTTCCATAATAAATACAGTTTATCATTTTTTAACCAAAACAAAAACTCCCCCGATTTACATCGGAGGAGTTTAAGTAAAGTGTATTAAACTTTCTTTACATTGACAGCATTCATTCCCTTTGGAGATTCCTCGGAATCAAAGGTAACTGCGTCACCTTCTTGAATTTCGTCAAAAGTAATACCAACTAAGGAATTACTATGAAAGAATAAATCTTTGGTTTGACCGTCAGGAGTAATGAAACCAAAACCCTTGTCAGTCTTTTTCTTGATAACACCATTCATAAAAAAATTTATATTAATGATAACTAAGGCAATTTTAGAGATAACTACGAAACTCGACGACATTTCTACGTTAAATAATTTTGCCCCTATAGTATAGTACGGGTTGAATAAAATGTCAAGGGCTTACTTTCCAAATAAATTTTGGTAATAATTATTCCAAAGTTAAGCGCACTAAACGCAATTCATCATAAGTAAATTCGCCTTTTAATCTTTCGAGCACTGGCGCGAGCTTAGTAGTATCAAGCGCGTGAAAAGCGGCTTTAATTTCGGCCTCGTTGGTAAATAATTTAGGCGTGAATTCGCGGTAAAAATCAGTTTTATTTATTTTTCCACTCGCACTTAATTTTTCCAAATGTGACATAATGGTTGATGGCACCATACTCCTACTTTCGGCAATTTGCGCTATAGTTTTGCCCTCTTGCCACAAATCAAACGTAATATTTTCAGTTTTAACTTTATTTTTTTTACGACCTCGCTCATAACTATATTCAAACTCAACTGGCTCATAATCAGTGATCGTTTGTAATTTACCACCACAACTTAAAATAAAATTATCTTGCCTTTCTTTTATATCACGCGCTTCTAAACGACTCACACTTTCCGTTTGCTGCTGTGATAAGCCGCGCCACTCTTCATCTTGTTTAATAACTGCTGGGTCAACTTGAAAAGCGCGCGTATTCCAACCCAAAATATGAAGACCTGTTAAACGGCGCACGCGTGACAATGCCACATAACCCTGTCCAAATTCAAATACTTGACTCAAATCCATTACTGCTTCATCTAAACTCATGCCTTGGCTTTTATGCACCGTAATCGCCCACGCTAAGCGTAGGGGAATTTGTGAAATTTTGGCTAAAATCTTGCCATTATTTTCTATGGCCCACGACACCAACTCAGCTGTAACTCGGCGACCATTCTTAATTTTAATTTGTGGCCGATTGGTATCGGTTTCAAAACCAACCACTGTTCCTAGTGTGCCATTCACCACGCCAGTTTGAATATTATTTTTAGTAAACATAACCGAAGCTCCAATTTTCAAACACAATTTAGCCGGCGACAAACAACCTTTCATTAACGCCTTAACCGGAGCTTCAGGCCCCTCAGTTGACATGTCAAAAATTTCCGTACGGCCTGGTAATTTAGCTAACTTTTCATCATTTACTAAATCAACATCCACATTGTGCGAAAAAAGTTTAGGTATATGCTCATGCTCTAACCCTGCTACAATTTTTCGCGCACTAATTTGCTGCAAATGATTGTTGGTAAAAATATTACGCCGAATAGCTGATAGTATTTGTAAAAAAGCTTGATCATCTTGACGATATTGTTCAGTGAGGTAACAAACTTGAAACTTGGCGTGCGCCCAAGAGCGCGATTCATAAGCAAAGCGCCCTTCAGGTACATTAATTAATTTAGTTACGGAGTCATAATTATTTTTTCGTACCGGCGGAAGCTGAAAAAAATCACCCACCGCCACAATTTGTAAACCGCCAAATGGTAAATCATTTTGTTTAATGTGCTGACAAACTTTATCTACCATTGAAAGTGTGCTGGGTGGCAGCATTGAAATTTCATCTATAATTAAAACTTTGGCCTGACTCACTCGCTTTTCCACGCGCTCTGATCCCGCAATTTTATTTAAATCACGTAAACTTAATTTTTCATTTATGCCAATGCCACTCCAAGCGTGAATAGTCATGCCACCAATGTGCGTGGCCGCAATACCAGTGGAAGCGGTAATAGCAGGTTTAATATCGTGACTGCGCAAATACTGCACATACTCACGCACCAGATGTGTTTTACCCGCCCCCGGCTCGCCAGTTAAAAAAACATTGGCCCCGGTTTTTAAAATTTCTAAAGCTTGCGCTTGAGTCATAGAAGTATCAAATATTTTTAAAACAAAATAATATTTAAGATTTATAAAAACAAAACTAAAAAAATTTTATTTGCGCTTTTATTTTTTTATAATACCGCTCACGTTGTTTAAACTGTTTATCTAAAAACTGTATTTGTGAATCTCGATAATCAACAATAGTTTTTTGATCTCCAACATCTCGAAGCCGACCCATATACTGAACAAGCTTACCCTCAAACGAAAATGGGAAGGCTAATATTAAACAAGAAATTCCACGAATATCTATTCCCTCACCAAAAAATTGACCAGTCGATAATATGACTCGGTAATGTCCTGACTCGATTTGTTTGAGCTTTAATCTTCTTGAACTAGCCAAATCATCTCCGGAAATGACGATGATTTCGCACTTGCCTTTTAAATACATTGCTAAAATTTCCAAATGTTCTTTTCTTTCACTTAACACAAGTAACTTTTTGCCTTGACTGACTTTATTTAAAATATCTTCAATAATCAGCTGGTTTCTTGCAGTATCAAAACATACAACTTTTGCCAAAAGCTGAAAGTTGTCGGTCGTGAATTTGAACGAAATATTTAAATTTGTTGTGCGGATTAAAACCTCAGGTGGCTGTCTAGGAGAATCTGTGGCTGGAATGATATCCGATGTTTCCATTTGAGCAATAATATCCCCAATATAGATATAAATTAATTTTTCGTCATTGTGTTTTCGTTTTGGTGTGGCGGTTAAACCGTAGATATATTTTGGGTTTAGTTGCGCAATAACTTCCCGAAATGTGGCAGCAGGAATATGGTGACATTCATCTACTATGACCGTACCGAATTTATCCTTTAACTCAGTAAGATCGCCTTTGCGAGCCAAGCTTTGCAATAAACTAACTGTTATTTGTTTCCCCAACTTCTTCTTTACTCCTGAATACTGACCGATGTGAACTTTGGCAATTCCTAAAAAAGTCTGAATTCGTTCGACCCACTGGTCGAGTAATTGCTTACGGTGAACGAGAATTAAAGCCGGCAACTGTCGGCGAGCTATAAGCTCTAGTCCGATAATAGTTTTACCACTACCTGAAGGGGC
>JBBTZY010000010.1:0-3704 GCA_038061115.1 Patescibacteria group bacterium
GCCTTTTTACCACTTATTTGGATACTAAACTATCACACTATTTGACAAGGAGCCGAGTTATTTTGTTGGGTCTATTTTATCCTCAAGATATGAGCATAATTTAGAAAACCCTTCAGCAATAGTTAAATTAGTGGTATCAAGTATAAAATCATATTGTGATTCATCAAAAATATTTTTATGATAGTATTTTTGATAGCGCGTATCATCCGATTTCATTCGCGCTTGGTGGCTTGCTTCTACCGCTTCTATTGAATCTAAATTACTACCCTCATTGCGGCTAATTTTATCAGATTGTAATTCAGAAAATACTCGCGTGGCACCAACTCGTGGCGCAACTGTAACAAATAATTTTATAGAATTTGGTATTAGAAAAAATGCTGTGCGACCCTCAATTATTATATTGTCTCGGGTAACCCCCAATTCTTTAATATAATCATCTACTTCTTTGTCAGTCCATGCTTCAGTTTCGCCTAATTTATTAAGCTCTTCCAAGGTAATACCATGACGGCGGGCAATTTCGCGGCGCACACCGCCAATATAAAATCTGGCCCAGCCGAGTTTTTCAGCTAGCATTTTTCCTAAAGTACTTTTACCCGAGCCGGGTGTGCCAGAAATAGTAATAATCATACCCAGAATATCAACTTCGCTCCACCTAAATAAAGCGGACGTTAGTTGAAAAATTAATAATTAAATAATAGTTAAACTTAGATAACATAACAAACAAATGGTTTAGGTGGAAGTTAGCTTAAGCGAAGTTGTATTGCTGGGCATAAATTAAGCTAGGTGTTTAAGAAATAATTTTAGTTCCGCCGGCAGGTCACTTTCGAATTTTACTAGTTCGTTTTCTAAATTAAGAAATGATAATTCACGCGCGTGCAAAAATATACGATCTGGATTATTTTTAAATGCTAGATCTTTAGGATGGTATAATTTATCCCCGATAATAGGATGATTAATCGCGGCTAGGTGTACTCTGATTTGGTGAGTGCGACCAGTTTCCAAATTAATTTCAAGTTGAGCCACTTGTTGATATTGTTTGAGTACAGTGTAATGAGTAATAGCTTCCTTTGTTTTGTCATTTGCTTTAGAGTGAGCTGCCATTTTACCTTGATGTTTACGAGATCTCGCTAGTGGAAAATTTATCGTGCCATCGGGTTTGTCCATATGACCAACTACAAGCGCCTCATAAATTTTATGAATTTGCCTATCTGCAAATTGTTTTTTTAAATGCTCAAACATTTCGTTGGTGCGAGCGATTACCATTACACCCGATACATCGCGATCTAAGCGTTGCACAATGCCGGGGCGTGTTTTGTCTTCACCCACTTCTGCAATTTCTGGGTATTTGATAATTACAGCTTCAATTAAAGTTGGTTCATTTACACCAAGTGCTGGGTGTACCACCACACCATTTGGCTTATCAACAACCAAGTAGTCCGCAGTTTCGGAGATTATTTTTAAAGGTATTTTTAAATCATTTACAACTTTTTTAATTGGTTTGGTGGTGGCAGTGTGATCAATTTCTACTGTTTCACCTGATTTTAAAAAATGATGCGGTAGTACAACCTTACCATTTACTTTTATTTTTTTATCTTTAACCATTTTTTGAATTTGACTACGCGACAAATCTGCTAGAATAGGTATTAAAAATTTATCTAGACGAGTTTTATGGGCTGATTCGGGCACGATGATCCCAGCACCACGAGGATTATTTGTACTATTCTCGGGTAAATTAATCCTCGGGTGCGGGATGTTCGCCCCTTGAGATTGGGAGTGGTGTTCCAATGGTTTATTTAGTAGGGGCTCCATATTGTTTGGTAATAAATGTTATAGCTTCTTCTTTGGTTTTAATTTGGGCAGCAAGTTGAGCTTCTTTTAATACTTCAATAATTTCACCAATTAGTGGACCGCTTGGTAGTTTAAGTATAGTCATAATATCATGACCAGAAAGAAGTGACACTAATTGACCGTGCTCTAGTTTAGCTTCTATGACTGGTAAACGCGCGCGCAATTTTATCAGTAATTCGGCACTTGGTGTGCCAGAAACAGGATGACTAGCCATTGAGTCAGCAAAGATTATTTGTTGTAAAATCAGCCCGCGCGTTTTATCCTTCAAAAAATATTTATAAATAGTGTAGGGCTTCATAATATCTGGATTGCCGTAAATCAAAAGTAAATGATGCTGAATTGCCCACACTAAAATATCTTGATCAATTTGACCATATTCTGGATCAACATAATTCATTAATCTAAGTCGCTCACAAATATCGCTGGCGAGTTTCGCACCTACACTATCATGTTCATTGGTACGAATGCGATCAGTGCCGTCACGTTCTGGAGTTTTTAAAGTTAAAGGCTTGCCAATATCATGCAGGAGTATGCCAATAATAGCATTTAAATTTGGTTTGGTTTGTCCAAAAAATTCTTTCCAATTTTTACCCCCAATTTCAGCTAAAGCTAATTTGGTATGATTAAAAACATCACCCTCGCTATGCCACTCAGGCGGTTGCGGGCAATTTTTCATAGCTGTTACTTCGGGTAGTAGTTCGTGAAGTAATCCGCTGTCATCAAAAAGTTCCAAAGCTTTAACTGGCGCGGCGATTAATGACTTAAGTAATTCACGGGCACAAATTTCGCGAGGTACTAACCACTCGTTATTAATTTTACCACTAGCTATCCGATTGGCTGATTTAATAATTTCTGACCAAGTACTTGGCTCAATGCTAAAATTAAGTTGGCAGGCGAATCTCACGCCACGAAGTGCTCGTGACAAATCTTCATTAAATCGTTCAGTTGCCTCACCCACCGTGCGTATTATTTTATTCTCTAAATCTTTTTGTCCGCCATAAGGATCAATTAGTTCGCTGGTAGATAAATTTAAAGCTAGCGCATTGATGGTAAAATCGCGGCGTGATAAATCTTCATCAACAGTAAGATTGGAGTCGCTTTGAATATTAAAATCTCGGTACTGGCCTGTGCCAGCTAGCACGTGTTCAGTGCGTGGCAAGGCCACATCAATCGCTTCGCCTGCCCAAGTCGCGGGCGTCCATTTGAATACGCCAAAACTTTTACCCACTAAATTAACTTCACCGTAAAGCCCCAAAGCTTTTTCCAAATCAGGTGCTTCCACCATGCGTACCATTAAATCCCAATCTTTAGTCGGGCGGTTGAGCAACAAATCACGTACTGCGCCACCCACTAAAAAAATTTCAGCACTCGGGCAACTTAAAGCCAACTGTTTAACAGCAGTTAATAATTCAGGTGGTAATTTTGCTAGTAATTGTTTCATGGTTTTGTGTATTAGTGATGGTTTAGTATAACATTTTGAGGGAGAAAGTCAATTCGTTTTTTTGTTACTTCTTTAGTAGAAGTAACCAAGAATCGCGGCCTATGTCTTCGGATTTGAACAGTGCTCGCCAAATGAGCTGACTCGGGCTATGCTAAGCGACCACAGACACGCCCGAGTCGGACGCTCATTTGTCTTGCGCTCTGTACAAACCCTACGACGAGGCCGCATAACTTTTGGGAATTGGGATTTGGATCTTGGAAATTTAAATTCTATTCCCACTCAATCGTACCTGGTGGTTTGTTGGTGAGATCGTAAAAGATGTAGGAAATTTTAGGTAGGCGTTTAAGTTTATTAATTATTTTTTTAATTACTAATTCAGGTAGTAAAAAGGCCTGCCCAGTCATAGCTTCGCGGG
>JBBTZY010000011.1:0-4891 GCA_038061115.1 Patescibacteria group bacterium
CCAAAATCCCAAATTCCAAATTACAATTTTATTTTAGTTACACAGAATGCCGTTTTTGTCAGGTAGGGCACTGAAGGGTATGAAATGTTCTGGCTTGATTGTAATATAGCATTTACCACCAATTTCTTCAGTAGTTTGGGTAGTACAACCCCAAGGTGGTACAGGGCGACCAACGGGCTGGAAGAGTGCAGTAGTACAATAGTTTTTATCTACTCCCACTTTACATTGTCGTTTGTTGCCTTGGGAGTCATTGGGTTGTTTACAGTAGCCGACTTCGTCACAAGTTGTATAGGCGTAAAATTTTCCTGCCGCGGCTGACCCATCATTTTTTGGTTTTGAACAAATTGAAGCTGTAATATTTTCGTCAATATCTTCACAAATATATTTACCACTACCACTGCCATTAGAGAGTAATTTTTGTCTTAGACAAGCGCCCATGTCAGTTGCTTGCGGAAGATCTACTCCATTGCCGGCACCGTTTAATTGGTCGCCTCTAAATTTTACTTTGGCATAACATTCTACTTTATTGATTTTACTATTGAGGATAGGGATAGTTTTAGTAAAAGGACACTTGCCATCAGGCATTGGGTCACTAATTTTTTTAAATAATACAGGTCCTTGATTTGGGTCATTACAAATGCTTAATGCTATTCGATTGCGATAAGATGATCCTGGTCCAACTTGTTGGCAAGCTCCAATTTCAGAACAGGAGGAGAATCTAGCTTCAATTTCGCCTGACTCCCAAGTAATTTGCCCCTCTGTTTTAGATTTACGACAATCAGTCGGAGATTCGGCTGTACAAATTGCACCACTACTATTATTTTTCTTTTTTCTAAAACAAGCCACCTTATCAATTTCAGTCGGCCAATCAATGCCAGGCATAAATTCCATAACTTCACTATTGCATTTTTCTTTAGCCATTCGATTGTAATATTTTTTACCAGGAATTTCTTCTACACAAGCGCCAACGTCTTTGCATTCTTTATATTTTGGTTCTGGTTGACCTTTTTTATCTAAACACTCTTTAACTTTTAAAGGTTCGCACACAGCGCCGAATTTTTTACCGGCCGGCAACACAAAACAAGGTATAATTTGCCCTTCAGGAATGGCTAAAAGTTCTTGTTGGGTAGCGGAAATACCACCGCCCTTTAATACTTCGGTTAATTTGGTGGTGAAAAAATTTACCCCAAGGTAAGCAGTTAAAATAATAGCGAGGCCTAAAACGCCATAAGTGATTGTACTTTTCGCGGAAGCAATTCTTTCTTCGTTGCCACCCGAAGTCAGCCACATAAAACCAGCGTAAATAAAAATTAGTAAAGTAACAGCGCCCAAAGTGCTAACTACAAAACCAGCAATACGGTGACCATAAAATTCCCAAGGCGCGCCAACACTTAACCCCAATGGATCAGTAAGTGTTGCACTGCTGATAAAGCTATTTGGAGTGCCACTTGGACTGCCAGTAGATAAAATTCCAATTACACCACTTAAAATTGCATAGGCGCCAAGGGCAACTAAAGTGCCAAAAGCTACACCAACCAACATTTTTTTACCACTTTCCACATTTTCAGCATTACCAGCTGAAGTCATAATGCGGTAACCACCAATTACGGTGAAAGCAAAAGCGGCAACAAAAGCAAAGCCGTAAAGTAAGGCGGCGAGGCGGGAGAAAAGAGGGATAATACCTTCGGCGGGGTAAGTTTTATTATCACCTTCACCAACTCCTTGTGATAAAGGGTCTGGGAGTTGTAAATTTTCTTGAGCGGAAACAAAATGAGGGAGAAATAAAGTGATAATAAGAAAAAGGCCGATGGTGAGGGAGATGGCAAGGAGAAGATTCTTTTTTTTATTTAAATTAAACATAAAAATTTCTAATGACTAATTTCTAATTTCTAAAAAATACTAAAAATTTATAATTTAAAATTCAATTTTGATTGAGGGTGGTTGATAGATTGCTTCGCCCCCTCGACTTGGCTCGGGATCCTCGCAATGACAATTGGATGGTTTTATTTTATGGCTTATTAATTGGTTGGGCACAACAAATTTTTGATCCATTTCTAATTTGATTTTTACTAGTTGGATTGCTCATATCATCAAAACAAGCGCCATCAGTACGTGGTTCCCAACCTTGTTTTTTGTTACAAGTTTTATCACATTTATATGTATATTTCGAATTTATTTTACCTAAAGTCCCTTCTTTAGGTGGAATTGTTACACCGTTTTCCTCAGTTTCACCAGCGCAAACCTGCACCTTATCCGCGCATTGCGCTTCCCACCAGTTACCACTGAATAATAACCCATTAGGTGTGACACCCGCCTTAGTAGTAACTGCGATTACTATAAAATGCACTAAGAAGTAAGCACCTAGAACAATCAACACGCCCATTAATGTGGAGGTTACTAATTTTTTATTAGCTGCAATATTTTCTTCATTACCAGCGGCAGTAACAATGCTAATTCCACCCCAAATAATTAAAATTAAAGCAATACCACCAAAAATAGAAAGAATGGCTTTTTGCAAAATTACCATTAAGCTAATAAAATCGCACCATGAACAATCGCCTTTAGAAATACAGTCGGGGGCGATGGTACTTAAGTTGCCAATAATGCCTTTGCTAAGTTGGAAACCTTGAGGGGATTCGTCAGCAGCCAAAATCGGCGTCGCTGAAAAAAATAAACTAATGGCAACGATTAGAGTGAGGAAAGTTTTTTTTGAAAAAAAGACCATAGAGTTAAAATTTTAAATATGAAGTCATTTTTTAGAAGTTCCAATGACCAAGTTCCAAGTTCAAATAAATAATTTAATGTTTTAAATTTTAAAATGTTGGAACTTTATTGGAAATTGGGATTTGGGGCTTGGGATTTAAAACAATTAGAATTTTGAGAGATTGTTTCGTCGCTCGCCTTACTTACTCCTCGCAATGACAGATTAACGAGGTCAACATTACTTGGGTTTTTGAAGTGACTGCGTCACCTGTGCCGCGCCGAATTGCAAAACTGCTTCAATTTCGGCGCCGGCATTAAGCTGGTGAATCATACTACTTATGCCATCCCAAGCTAATTTTGGTTTATACCCATGATACCAACTACGCGCGGTTAGAATTTGTTTGGCTGGAATAGCTAAATCCAAATCATCTAATTGTTTAGTAACCAAACCGCGATGAGCAGTGGGTACTTTAGCGGCAGTTAAATATTTACTAACTTGCGCAGGCCTCGTAGCAAAAAGTAGTAAATCCCAGGCCTCGCTTGGGTGTTTGCTTTGTTTGGTAACTGTTTCTATATAATATTTAGCATAATAAATTGGCTTACCGTTGGTATCGAGTTGAGGGAAATTGGTTACTTCAAAATTTAACTTAGGTGATAAAGTTTTTATTAAATTTCGATCTTGCCATAAACCAAACACAAAGGCAGTTTTACCACTAGTGAAAGATTCAAAAGCACTACTTTCATCGCGCGACCAAGTGTAAGTTTCTTTGGCGGGGCTAGCAAAATCAGTGTAAAAACGCAAAGCGTCGGCACCGGGCGCAAATTCTTCGCCACCGCGATTGATGATTTTAGCAAAAGTAGCCGATCCGTTTCGATCGTCAACTATTGGCGTACCATTTTGAAGCATCAGGCCTGCTAGAATATCAGCCGCGTAAGGTACATTAGTTGCCTCGCCAATTGCCGCACCACTTTGTACAATTTTTCCTTGCTTATCTAACTTTGTTAAACGTGTAACTGCTTCACTGAATTCTGACCAAGTGAGTGGCGGAGTTGGAATGTCGGCCACATTTAATAAATCGCGATTGTAATAAAGTAGTAAGGAATCAAATGACAATGGTAAGCCAAAAATTTTATTATTAATTACTGAATCAGCTACGGCAGTATCAACAAAAGTTTCGCGTAACTCGCGCAAATTCAAAGTCGGATTGGTTTTTAAAACTACACGCGTTTCTTTTTTAAGCCAGCCAGAAATTTCAGTGGTTGGTAGGGTTAAAGTAGGAGGTAGGGCGGCTAATTTATCTTGCCAAGCTACCAAATGAGTATTGGGTAAAGAAACAATATCGGGGCCGGTACCTGAGGCGAGCGCTTCTAATAAATTTTGTTCTAATTCTTCAGCGCGCAGTATTTTTATATTAACCGAAACGTTGGGATGCGAATTTTTGTATTCAGTAGTGATATCTTTTAAGTCGCGGGCCACACCTTGTACTCGCCACCAATTAAGAGTGATTTTTTGCGAGGCCTTATTTATTGCTTCTGAACTACCGCCTTTGCAACCAAAACCGACCAGTGTTAAGGTGGCTAAAATAATAAAAATATTAAAATAAAGGCGGTAGGAGGAGTGGAAAGACATGGTGTTCAGAATTTAGAAGCTAGAATATAGAATTTAGAATATTATTTGTCTGGCTTCGCCAGATCTCGCGAAGCGACGATACTTATCTAGATTCTAACTTCTAGATTCTAGATTCGAAACCTATTGTTGTAGTTGTAAACTAGCTATTTATTTTTAAATTTTATTTAAACAGAAATCTAGTATGCTTACCTATACTTTCATTCTAAGGTATTCACGGAATTTGTCACCAAATTCAGGGTGTTTTAAGGCAAATGCGACATTGGCTTCCAGCCAACCGAGTTTTGAGCCCATGTCATAATATTCACCACTTACTTCACAAGCGTAAAGTGGATTATTTACTGCTAAGCGACTAATTGCGTCCACCAACCAAATTTCACCGCCACGCCCTGGTGTTAATTTTTCAAGTTCAGGGAATATGTCAGGTGTGAGAATAAAGCCGCCTAAACTTGCGAGTCGGGAGGGTGCTTTTTGTGGTCCTGGTTTTTCAATAATGGATTTTACTTGGTGTATATTTGATTCTACCACCTCAGTTTCTAAAATGGCGTAGCGATTAGTGCC
>JBBTZY010000012.1:0-5222 GCA_038061115.1 Patescibacteria group bacterium
GGCCACTCACAAGGTACAGTAATTGCGGCGCTCGCTAAACCAACCGGAATTAGAAAATCAATTATGACAGCTCCGGTATTTGATATGAGAATCGAACGAACGATTGAGCGTCATACTAAAAATCCGGGTTCAGAAATAAATTTGAATGGTATTTCAAAGCTTCGTCCGCTTGATGGTTATACCAGAATTGTGCCAGCTGAGTACTGGAGTGAACGAAAAAATTTACCATCTACTTTTAGTTTATATAATGAATTTGCTAAGCGAACTGAATTAATAATTATAAACGCAAATCAAGATGATATTATCGGTAATGCAGATTTGACAGAATTAAGTTCAGATATCAAAGTTATAAATCTAGATGGTAATCATGGTTTTTACGACGCCGCGCGCGCTAATTTGAAATTGAAAATTAAAGAGTTGTTAAATTAAAAACCAAAACACTTACTTTTGTATTTAGTAAGTGTTTTGGTTTCTTTATTTCTCTAATCTTTTATATTCTTCTTCTAATTTCGATAGCTCTTTATCACTAGCTTTTTTCCATTGTTCTTCTAATTTATTTTCATATTTCCGTTTTTCGTCAAGTTGAGCAGATAATTTATTACGCTCATCAACTATTGAATCAAACTCTTCTTTTGATAAACCATCTTCACCCGCTTTCATTTCAAGCATATGAATTTGATTCATTAGTTCCATAGTTTCATCGTAAGTTTGATTCAATTCCCCATAAATTTGATCTGCTGATTTCTCTGGCGATTCCATAGATTCGAGTTTAGAATTTTGTTCATTCATAATTTTAGCGTTAGTTAATAAAAATTAAAAAATTAAATTTATTTAATTAGTCATTATTGCTTTAGGATTAGGCCCATATTTATTATCTGATTGATCACTGTTACTAAGCATTAAAACCAAAAGCCAAATGGATCCAATTAAGGGAATTAAAGATATTAATAACATCCAACCACTTTTTCCAACGTCATGCAATCTTCTTACCGAAACTGCTAAGCTGGGAATAAATATTCCCAAACTGTAAAGAACAATAATAATATTTTTATCATCACCGATTACTGCGCTAATAATACCAAGCACAATACTGGCAATAAGATTAAACAAAACAAAATACCAATATTCTGCTCTGCGAGCGCGCCCCTCAAATACTGCATAGTTTTTTAAAACTGCTAGATAGTAGTTCATATTTATTTGAGTTATATAATTAAAATTAAAAGTCAGTTTAAGGATATCATAAATAGCGTCAATTCACTAGTGTTTAGGGTTTTTGTGCTATAATTAAACCATGACCCAATAATACAACTTCGCTTAAACTTTCGTCAAATTGTCATCAACTATGTTATATACTAAAAGCTACAATCTAATAATTAATTACCAACCTACCCTACGTTTTATTTTGACGTAGCGAAGTTGATATACTGGGTATGAAGCTTACATTTTATGGCGCGGCGGGGGAGGTGACTGGCTCTAAGTATTTGCTAGAGGTTGGGGATAGTAAAATACTACTTGATTGTGGTATGTTCCAAGGTCGTCGCGCGTTGACACGGGAAAAAAATAAAGAGTTGCAATTTGCCGCGACTAATATATCCGCTGTAGTTTTGTCGCACGGACATTTTGATCATTGTGGGTTACTTCCACTCTTAGTTAAAGAAGGATTTAAGGGGCGTATTTTTGCGTCGCCTGCCACAATCGATGTCGCTTATTGGATTATGCGCGATGCGGCATATTTACAAATGCAAGATGCACTTTATATGAATCGTCATAAAATTGAGGGAGCGGAATTAGCTGAACCGCTTTATACTATTGATGATGTAGAAAAAACTATGAAATTATTTACGCCAGTTAATTACGCGCGCGTTTCTCCAGTTTGGACGAAGATTGCGCCAAATGTGAATATTAAATTTTACGATGCCGGACATATTTTAGGATCGGCTATTACAGTTTTAAATTTAAAAGAGAATGAACGTATAGTGAATTTGGTTTTTAGTGGCGATGTGGGGCAAACCAATACACCACTTTTACCTGATCCAGAAATACCAACTGAAGCGGCCGATGTTTTAATTTTAGAAAGCACTTATGGTGGCCGTAACCACGGCACAATTTCCGAAGCGAAAAATGTTTTAATTGCCATTATAAAACAAGCAATTAATAAACGTAGCAAAATAATTGTGCCGGCTTTTGCGCTGGGACGTACGCAGGAATTAATTTATATACTGCATGAAATTTTTAGAGATAATAAAGATTTGTATTTACCAGTGTATTTAGATTCGCCACTAGCCGCTGAGTTGACTCAAGTTTTTATAAAACATGAAGATTGTTTTGATGCTACGGCACGCAAAGAATTTTTAAATAAGGGAACCAATCCATTATTATTTAATAATTTACACACCGTAGCTTCAGTTGAGGAATCAAAAGCCTTGAATATTATGGCGGGACCACTGATAGTAATATCATCCTCCGGTATGTGTGAAGGTGGGCGAATTTTACATCATTTAAAAAATGGTGTGAGTAATCCGAATAATTTTATTTTGATTACTGGTTTTCAAGCCGAGCATACCTTAGGTCGGCGACTGGTGGAAGGAGCGCGGGAGGTAAAGATTTTTAATGAAATTTTTGAAGTGCGGGCGCAAGTGAAAGTATTAAATGAGTTATCGGCTCACGCTGATCAAACTCAATTATTAAATTTTGCCCTGAGTTGTAAAGGTTTAACTAAAATTTATTTAGTACATGGTGAAGCCAAACAAGCCGAGGAATTAAAATTAATTTTGGAAAATAATTTAAATAATGTGGAGGTGGTGGTAGCGCAAAGTGGTCAAAGTGTGGTATTATGATTAGTAAGAGTTGTGTAGTTTATAGCAAGTAGTCAGTAGTGCGTAGTCATCCTGAGTGAAATGAAGAATCTCTGAGATTCTTCGGCTTCGGCCTCAGAATGACAAAATACTAGATTAAAATACTTAAATAAAATTATGAAAATAAAAATTATTTTTATCAGTTTAAGTTTGTTTCTATTTAATCAGCCGATTTTTGCTCAAGTAACTGATAATACAAATAACAACCCTGCACCTATTTCATCATCCAATCCTGTTTTAAATGACACTCCGGTGCTAGCGCCCAAGCCATCGCTTCTTTTAGCTTTTAAAAAAGGGCGCGATTTGTTGTACGAGCAAATGGAAGCGGAATCAGCTAAAAAATTAGTACCGAAAATTGTTACAAATAAAGATGTTTCACTTGAGGCCACTTTAGCCATTTGGGATGAGCTAACAGATAATATAACTTTAGTTCGAGTTTTAAAAAATAAAAAAACAGTTGATGTATTATCTCCGACTGATTATAAAATAAAATTAAAACGTAACAATGGCGTAAATAGTGAATTTGATATAATCTCCGCGCCTACGGCCCACGTGGTGGCTATAAGGCATCCAATTTTTGTTAGTGTTGGTACAACCAAACGTCCGCGGTACAAGCTGGAAGATGTAGTATATGTGCCTTATAGCGATGATTTAGCTACGCCTGAAGTAGTGGCAGAGGGGATGGCTTATTTAGATAAAAATATTAAAGCGGTTTATGATGAATTAAATAATAATAAAATAAAGTCGCGCGCATACCCTGGTAAATTATTAGCCGAAGTAATTGACCCAACGGTAGTTAAATCAATTATCGCCATTGAGCATGTTAGTGCTGATACACTAATCAGAGGCGAGGCCGATGTTTATTTACGAGAACTATTTGTAATTTTAGCCGCCAATCAAAATCAGGCCTATGCTTTTTCTAGGTCTTCGGCGCGGGCTTTTGGTTTAGTGCAATTTATTCCCAACACATATCAACAGTTGCGTAGAATTCGTCCTGATTTATTATTGCCAGCTGATTTTGAACAAGGAATGAGTGACCCGTATATGGCTATAAAAGCCGAAGTAGCACTTTTGGATCATAATTTAGAATTACTACCAAAAAGTATTCGGCTTACTTACGTTTCCGATCCTAAAAGTTTAGGCAGTTATTTGGCGGCGATTTATAATGGCGGGCCATCGCGAGTGCGTAAGGCGATTTCAGTGTGTGGTGAAGATTGGGCCGATGATCATGTGGCGGCCGTAAACAGGCTTAAGCAAGAAGAAAAAGAAATAAAAGCTGAAATTATTAAAATTAATAAAAAATTAAAGCAAAAAAATTTAGATGTTAAAACTATACGCGGTTTAAAGCAAGACAAAAATGAACTTACTGCTCAAGCGCAGGAAATAGCCAATCGTTATAAAAAGGGTACCAGTTATAGTTTACGCAAGGAAACTATTCATTATGTAGCCAAGTATTGGTTGGTTTATGACAAGCTAGCTGATTCCTCGTATTTAGTGAAGAAAAATAATGAAGTAGCGGTAGTAATTCCGTAATACTTGCTGTTATGTTTGGTCTTGCCAAAAAGGGGATTATGTGGTAGAGTATGTAAGAGTTAATTAAACTGAGAGCCATTAATAATAGTTTATAAGGATAATTATTATTCTTAAAATAAATTTTGAAAAGTTCCAATGACCAAGTTCAAAGTTCCAATAAATATTTAAACTTTAAAACTTTTAAATTTTATTGGGATTTGGGATTTTGGGCTTGGGATTTATCTTACTTATGCCTAATCTTACAAAATACACTCAAGATTTAATTACCAAATTAGGTAAAGCGCATAAGCATGAACAGGCCGAAGCGCTCGACAAAACCCAGTTTGTTCACGTCTCGGAAATTACCAGTTTGCCGGCTTTTGTGTATGAAAAATTGCGTAATATTGTTGACTATAAAGATGAATTTTTACTGCGCAAAAATGCCATTAAACGTTATTTAAAACGCAAAATATTATTACCGCAGTTTAAGCAAACTGCCCAAGAGGCGGGTCAGGGATTAGTGCGAGAATTAATTTTAACTCGTTACTTGCCCAATGATAAAATTCCCGAAAGTGTGCTTGTGCCACTCGGGCAAATTATTGGTAAGTATCGTAAATTGGTTGACGAAGTGTCAAAGCGTGGTTGTGCTATGCCACGGTACCGAGAACAAATTTTAGGTATGGCGGCCGTTGAATGTGATACTATTTTGGTATCACCTGATGAGCGTCAAGCTTTTACCTCATATGGTTACCACATTTTAAAACCAGCTTTTGATTTGTCGGCTTTACCGGGTAGTGCTGATGAAAAAACTATTCAACTAGTTTTATTAATCCAAAAGGTCTTAGAACGAGCTGA
>JBBTZY010000013.1:0-1902 GCA_038061115.1 Patescibacteria group bacterium
CTTGTCATAAATTCTTTTTTATGTTAAACTTATTTCTACTAATTAAGTTATTATTTTATTAAGTTTTATGCCTAACAAACAAGCCGCTAAGAAAGCTTGGCGACAAACCAAAAAACATCTTATTCATAATAATAAATTGCGAACCGGTGTGCAGGTTAATTTACGCGCGGCGCGTAAAGCGGTAGTAGCTGGTGGCAAAGAAGCCGTCATACAAGTAAAGAAAGCAATCACGGTTTTGGATAAAGCGGCTCAAAAAGGAATACTCAAGAAGAATACGGTAGCGCGGCTAAAATCACGGCTGATGAAGCAAGCGAATAAAATAAGTAAGTAAAATAAAAATCCGCGACTTATCGCGGATTTTTGATATTCTAAATATAATAATAATTTTGATACAAAAATTCTAAAACAAAAAGGTGAGTTATGAAAGCAAGTAGAAAAACAAAGAAAAAAGAAAAAAGACCGCGTGCCAATACAGTATATTTACATAAAAAACAGCCGATGATAAGAATATCGGGCGGAAAGTATGTAGCACTAATAAAAGAACTAATTAGGATTATCCAAGGATCTTATAAACCAGATCTTATTATTGGTATTGCTACTGGCGGTTTATTTGCCGCTATTATTGCTCGAGTGTTAAATGTTCCGTATGGCATTTGGATGGCCCAAGGTTATAAAGATCGTTCGCGTGGCGTTGGTAAGAGATCTCGCATAGTCAGATTTGCCGACGAAATATCTTTTATTGACCCACGGAATAAGAAAAAACTTAAACTCAAAAAAGGCAAGTTACCATTTAATAAGGTATTACTTATCGATGATTTAGATGAAACTTATAGAACTTTTAAAAGGGGTCAGCGCTTACTTCGTGAATGGTATGGGGAAGGATTTGAAATCCGGACTGCATGTTTAATTCATAAAACTTGTTCACAGGGTTTTGTGAATTATTTCGCTCAAACAATGCGACAGTACAAAACAACTGGAAAATGGCCCTGGATAATTTGGCCGCATGAGGATTTAATTGATAATTTGAAAGCGTTTTTTAAAATTGATCACATTAAGTGATTGTTTAATGGATATTGGGTTATCTGATTCTGGATGACCCTTTTTTATTTGTTAATTTTTTAAGCTCGGCGATTTGATCTCGGATTAATGTAGCTTTTTCAAATTCTAAATTTTGGGCGGCTAAGTTCATTTGGTTAGTTAGATTTTTGGTTAAATGTTTTAATTCTAATTTATCCAATTTTTTAATATCTTTTGGCAGAACAAATATTTCTTCAGGTAATTTACCACCCGACAATCTATCGTCTTGAATCGCTTTTGAAATACCTTGCGGGGTGATATTGTGTGCTTTATTGTAAGCGGTTTGAATTTTACGCCGACGTTCGGTTTCGGCCATAGCTCGCGCCATAGAATCAGTAATTTTATCAGCGTACATAATTACATGGCCATCAATATGCCGTGCGGCCCGACCCATAGTTTGAATGAGTGCCGAAGTGGAACGCAGAAACCCTTCTTTGTCAGCATCTAAAATGGCGACTAGTGAAACTTCAGGCAAATCTAACCCTTCGCGCAATAAATTAATGCCGACCAGCACATCAAATTTACCTAAGCGTAAGTCGCGTAAAATTTCCAAACGCACCAAAGTATCTACTTCAGAATGTAAATATTGCACTTTGATATTGGCATCTTGTAAATAATCAGCTAAATCTTCCGCCATTCGTTTGGTTAAAGTAGTTACTAACACGCGTTGTTTTTGCGCTACCCGTTCTTTAATTGATTCCAGTAAATTATCAATTTGGTGTTTGGTTGGGCGAATTTCGATTTTAGGATCAATCAGTCCAGTGGGGCGAATAATTTGTTCTACAATTTGGGTGGATTTATTTTTTTCGTAATCGCTTGGTGTAG
>JBBTZY010000014.1:0-12633 GCA_038061115.1 Patescibacteria group bacterium
CACGATCGCGGGATGACTGGTAATGCCACCCTCATCAGTTACAAAGGCCGCCGCTTCTTCATAACCATAATATAATCAGCTGATGTCATCCTAGCTATTAAAATATCACCTAGCTTAACTTTAGCAAAATCTGATTCTTTTAACACTAATCTAGCTGGACCTCTAACACATCCTTTGTTACCAATAAAACCACGTAAAGTAGTATCCTTTGTGCGTATAGATTTAACAAAAGGCGGTAAATTATGAATAACAACCTTAACCTCTTGTTCATTTAATTCTCTAGCCTTACCCAAATCAAAATCAGTAACAACTGCGGCATAACCATTGCGACGCTTTTCATATTGTTCTTTAATTTTATTAATTGACTTACCTTGCTCCAACTGTACAATTTCTGCGGGAGTTAAATAATGCATTGCTTGCCAACCTGTAAAACCATGTGCCAAAGCAATTTTTTGTAAAATAGGTCGCGCACCCACATTGGCATGACTGAAAACAAATTTCCGATATTCACCAAGTTCAGAAATCACCCGTAAAGCCATAATCAATCGACGCGAGTACGTATCTAAATTTAACTTTTTAAAAAGTACATTACGCTTTTTAATCATTTTTTCTCTGTTCATTAATATTTTTTGTCTGGTTATGTTGGCCGAACCTGAATAATTTTTTAGTTTGTTATAAAAATATTCATAACCCCACAACTCACCAACAAAATTAGCTGGAATTACTGAATAATATTCATAGTGAAGTTTCAAACGAGCAACTATTTGAGATTCCGATAATGAATGACGATTACTAACTATTTTTAAAAAATCCAATTCTTCAGCTTGACTTGGTGTTGGCAGATCAGGGAAAGTTAGTATGCTAATAATTTGTCCAGCTTTATCCCACGAACAATTGAATTGATTTTGAATTGACGTGTATAAGTCATCTGTTAGTACACGGCCACTTAGTGCGGTAATATTTAACGCTGGAGTGTAATTAGCATAACACGTAAAATATTTATCTAAAACTTTAATCAAAGATGAGCGATTGCTAGCTAAAAAGGTAAGTGATTTTGTAGCCCGAAGTAATTTATTACCATGCTCTTTATAATAACTTTTTAATTTTTGTAAAAAATTTTTCGACTGCACCAATATTCTCACTTCTTTCATTAATGAATCAGCTGACGAATGTGAATAATAAATAAATGATTCAAATTTTCTATTAATCGAAAAAACTAACCAACCTGTTTGTTTAAAACCAAACAACCTTAAACCGCCAATATTGCCCTGCATACTCAAATACTGGTGCAAAAAGGATAAGTTTCTACTCACAGCCAAATACCAATCATTTATATTTTTTGTAGTTATCAGCATAAAATTATCATTGGGATTTAGACATTTTTAGACATTACCTGCCTACCGCAGGCAGGGAAATTAGTTATTAGGATTTTGAGAGATTGCCACGTCGGCCTGATGACCTCCTCGCAATGACTCCACCAAATGGCTAACACCAGCCACCAGCTACGTGCTGTCCTACCTCATCCCCAAATACTCGCAATCGTGACCACCTTCTTTGTGAATGGTCGCAAAATTATCAGTTTTTACAGATTCCACAATATCCTTAATTACTGCTAAATAACGAGCACGCAAATCCTCTAACTCCTCGGGTGTACCTAAAAATAAATCAGAAAATGTATTGGGGTGCAAATAATAATATTTACAACCTGCCACTTTTTCGCGGAAAAATTCCTGCGCCGCCAGTTGGTAAATTAAAAGCTGATCTTTGTCTACTTTGGCAAAAGTTTTAGGCGGCTTTTCACTAGTTTTATAATCTATAATAGTAAGCCCAGAAATACCTACATCCATTCTATCAATCTTACCGGAAAATTTATAATCCCCAAAACGCAATTTAAAAAACTGTTCTAAATACTTTGGCTGGGGATTATCGGCTTTAAATTTATCATAAAAATTCTTAAGCTGCTCTTTTCCTCGTTCTTTATACTCCGCTCGCTGAGTTTTTGATTCATACCAATCATCTATCCATGAATCATCATAAAATTTTAACAACTCTTTAAAAGTTGGAAGCTCTATCTGCCCACTTAATTTTGCTTCACCAAATAGCCCGAGTTGTCGCGAGGCTAATTTGCCTTGCCACAACTTCATAAAGAGCTCCAAAGTTTTATGCATGCTTGAACCAAAGCTCAAATAAGCATTACCCGGCGCGGGAATTTTAAGTAGATAACGATATTTATATTCCAGTGGACATTTTAAATAACTGGAAATAGATGAAAATGAAAACGACTCTGGAATTTTATAATTTACCGAAGTTGGCTTAACTGTTGCGACTTCCTGACTAGGGCTAACTGACGCTGATTTAACACGACTTGTTTCATCTTTTACCAAACCCAATTCATATAAAAAGCGAGAAGGTTTACGCTGTTGCTTACCAAAATAATCTTCCGCATAAGAAAAATATAAACCGTATTTCGCACGTGTCATCGCCACATAAAAAAGCCGTCGCTCTTCTTGTAAGTGCACATCACCTTCCGGTAAAATTTCTTTAGTGAGTTCAGTTGGCAGTTCTATGGCCTCGCGCCGTTCGGTAGAAGGAAATCTACGATCTACCAAATGCACAATAAAAACATATTTAAATTCCAAGCCCTTAGCCGAGTGCACGGTAATTACTTTTACCATTTCTGGTCCTTCTTCAGCCGAACTAGGCATTACCCCTTCTTCGCCTGCTTCCAATTCTAACGCAAAAATTTCTAACCAATTATTTAATTTTTTCTCACGACTAGCTAATTCAAATTCTTGAATTTTCCGATAAAAAGCATTTAAGTAACTAGCTTGTTTAACTGTTACATAATCATCGGCCTGTTTAGTCAGCCAATCAGTTAAACCAATTTCTCGCACTACTTTTAAATACACTTCGGCCACGGTATGTTCACGCGCAAATGAGGAATGTTGTTCAATCAAAGAGATAATTTTTGTAGCTTGTTTTTGCCCCACTTCACTTAAAGGAATTACTGGCGCTTCACGCAAGGCCTCGTAAAGCGACATTGCCTTACGATTAGCAAAATAAAGTAAGGTTGATAAATCGTTATTTGGTAGAGCTAAATACGGCGTAGTGAGCACACGATACACGGCTTGCGATTCATGATAATTATCTAATAACTTTAAATAAGCTACAATATCCAAAATAATATCTTCTTGATACAAACCCTTACTCGCTACATACTCATAAGGAATCCCGGATTTTTTTAATTCTTGTAAGAAGGTTTCCGCTGAAGCATTGGCGCGCGCTAGAATAGCAAAATCATTCCAAGTTGCCGATTTATCTTTATTTTTAAGCTCAATAATTTTTTTAATTACACCACTCGCCTCTTGGTGCATATTGGGAAAAACACTTAAATCAACTTCGCCGGTAAGTTTGGAATCGCTCGACAACTGCTTAGAAATTTTGTGTTCATCATCTTTTAATTTAACTTCCAAACGATAAGGATTATTAAGCTGAATAAATTTATATGATAAATCTAAAATATTTTGCGTGGAACGATAGTTTTGAGTTAAAATAATTTGCGCGGCTTTTGGATAATCCTGCTTAAATTCTAAAATATTAGAAATGGAAGCGCCACGAAATTTATAAACAGATTGATCATCATCTCCAACGACTGTGATATTGTTCTGCGGCGCGGCGAGCATTTTTACCAATTCATACTGTGCGTAATTAGTATCTTGAAATTCATCAACCAACAAATACTTAAATTGCCTGCGATACTGATTTAAAACTTTAGGGCGAGTACGGAAAAGCTTTAAAGTGTAATTTATTAAATCACCAAAATCAAGTGCGCCCTTATCAAGCAACAACTTTTGATACGTATGGTACGCCTTGGCTATTTCAAGTAACCTACCTGCCTCTGTTTCATCTTCTAAAGACGCCTCTAAAACACCTTCTGACTTCTTGACTTTCTGACTCCGTGACTTTTTCGAATTTTTCTTTAAATACTCTCCTCTTCCCGTATCTAAAACTTTCCCCTCCGCCAATTTCAAATAATCCTCTGGCCACACATCCTCATCCTTCGCACGCGAAAAATGCCTGAGGAGCGCATGCACAAATTTAGTTGGGTTGCCAAGCGGGCGATAATAATCCAAATCAAATTTATCTAAATTTTGTTTCACCAGCAACCACTGTTCAGTTGGTGTAATTAATTTAAAATCATTTGGTAAGCCAATTTCTAAGGCCCAATCTTTAAGCACGCGTTCCGCAAAAGCGTGAAAAGTTGATACCCATAAATTTACGTACCCTAGCGGCAGTAATCTATCCACTCGTTCTTCCATTTCACCAGCGGCTTTATCAGTAAAAGTTAAAGCTAGAATTTCATCGTGACTGGCTAACCCTTGCTCAATTAGCCAAGCAATCCGGCGGGTAATCACGGTGGTTTTACCAGTACCCGCACCCGCCACAATCAAAAGCGGTCCTGCGGTATGCGTCACAGCATCACTTTGCGCTTCATTTAAATCGCTCAACAAATTCTTATTTTTTAGGGTATTTACCATTTACTTGACAATTAATTTAAAATAATATATGATAACTACATCACGACGAAAGAGGTTCTCTAAGGGTATTGTCCCGACGAGAGCCTTTTTCATTTTTTATTATATTCTAATTTATTCCTCAAGGGAGTTAGAAAATCTAAAATATTATTATCAGGCCTACATAATCTTTTTAGAAGCGCTGAATATTGGCGTTGATTAGGAATAATAACTTTACGCAATTTACCTTCGCCTAATAGGTATTGTACCAAACAGTGAAAATCCCCATCACCTGTAACTATAACAGCTTGGTCAAAATTTAAATACTGAATCATAGTATGAAGAACTAATTCAGTATCAACATTGCCTTTAATTTTACCCCCGACAAGTTCTAAGGTTGGCTTGAATACACAATGATAGCCACATTCTTGTAAATATGTGTAAAGCATTTCATTACCGGGTACATAACCAATAAACAGAAAAGCTTTGGTTACATGGTATTTATCTTTCAGATAAACACGAAATCTCCTAAAATCCAACTTCCAACCCTGCGCTAAAACCGCCAAATTAACATTTTGGCTATCTATAAAAGCGTAATTATTGCGGCGGAAAAGCATGAGTTTATTCTAGCATTTTCACCTCAATTTACAACCACTATAACACCGCCCAACGAAAAATAATAAGAGTGCGAACAGCCAGCTATTCTACTATGAATAACTGGCCGTGGAAAATTAAAAATTGCCTTATTAATTATCTTATGATATTATAGGAATGACTCTTGGAGGGCTTTGGCCCTGTCACGGCTGTAGCCAAGCTGTAGCCAAGCGTCATTAAAAATACCGCTTTTATAGCGGTATTTTTAATTCTAATCTGATTCGGGGCGACCACTGTGCAAAATTCGTTTACTCGTCTCTTTGTCTATACCCCAAAAAGGTATAACACTCCAAAAATGCTTTTGTCCACCTTGTACTTCTTTTACAATAACTTTAACGCGCACATTTCCAAGTACCGCTAAAAATTCATAATAAATAACCTCTTTTAATACACGCTCCCAACGACTACTAGTTTTTTGTTCCTCAAATCTTTTAGTTTGCCATATACCCTGAACGGTATGGGATTTTTTAAGTACTTCTGGTGCTAAATGTAACAATTTTAAACGCACGTATTGATCTGCGACAATTCGTGCTTGTTGATCACTCTTAAACGTAAGGTGTCGCCAACCCTTGGCATTAAAAACTATATCACAACCAAAATACGGACATCGTACGGTATCAATAGATTTATAAAAAACTTCAGCTCCGTCTTTAATAACCTGGAAATCAATTTCATTTTTGACATTATAAATACTCATAAAAAAACTTCCGACTGATTCTATAACAAATTATATTTTTAGTATGTTACATTTTTTCAAAAATTACAAGGTTGTATAGTCATAATTTAATCATTTTCCTAAATAAAATTTTCTCTTATTCTTCGGTAAACGTTCAATTGCATAGCGGAGCATGGTGCGGGGCATTTGTGAACTATTTTTATCTAAAAATTTTAAGAGTATGCCTACATCACGCTTACCAACTTCGCGGAGCATCCAACCGCAGGCCTTATGGATTAAATCGTGTTTATCTCGTAATAAAATTTCAGTAAAACGCAAAGTGTGGTCAAATTTATTTTGTTTGATAAAAGCAAAAGTAGATACAATCGCAATTCGCCGCTCCCACAAATTTTTTGACTTTACTAATTTGTATAAAATTTTAGTTGACTTGCCTAACAAATATCGTCCCAAAATTTTATCAGCTGATAAATCCACTAAATCCCAATTATTAACAGTTGGGAGATGTTGTAGGTAAAAATCTACCACTTTTTTCTGATTAACCTCAATGTTTTTGTCATTCCCACGAAAGTGGGAATCCAGAATTGATTTAACCTGGCTTATTTTTCTGGATCCCCGCCTCCGCGGGGATGACAATTGGAATCTCTCGGCTGATATCAAATTCAACTTCTGTACCAAAATGAGGAGCGCAATTAAGCGCTCCTCATGATACTTTGATGATAATAATTTTTCTAATTCGCTATTTTTAATTACGGAAGCGTACTTTTTAGCAATTAATCGTGACTGCGGCACAGTTAATCCTAAAAACAAATCACCTTCCCCATATTCACCGCGACCAGTTTTAAAAAATCTTTGCAAAATTTTTGCCTTAGTTTTACTTTTTAATTTATTTACATCGGTACGTAAATTTTGTAAAACAAGCATACTAAAAATAATCAAACGATGTATTATTTGGTAATTTGTTTATTAGATTTTTTACTACCTGGTGGTGGCGGTGGTGCTGGTGGTGTAGGCGGAGTTGGTAATGAATAAACAATTCTAACTAAATTATTATTATTTTCATTACTTTCAGCAATTAATTCCGTACCATCAAATGTACGGTCAACTGTGGCTGATAAACGATACCGCCCGTTTGGTTTAGAAACAATCCTTTCTCCTGCCGAAATTTCTTTAGTCCAACCAGCGGTATAATTATCAGTTGTGCCAGCCCCATACAACTTACCGGTATTTAAATCTTTAATCACAATACTTAGAATTGGTCTGCTAGAAATAGTTCCCCCTTTATTTTTAACTGTAGTATAAATATAAGGTTTGGTATCACCTGAACGTTTTTCTATTTTTATATCAGTTACTACAAAATCAGCTAGGGCATTTGATGGTGTTAAAGAATTAACAACCACTGGCACTGTTTTGTAAACATTACCAGACATATTCTCGTTATCTGCCACCCAAAGATGGAAAGTATATGTTTTGGGAGAGGTATAGGTATGAGTAAAAGTTACCTCAGTGCCTTGCGGAATTGTTTTATATAAAATAGGCCCCGAATAAACACCTTCTTCACCCCAATTAATTCCATAGGTTATATTTGGACTATCTGAATCTGTAGCTTTGATGGTAAAAGTGACTGGTTGATTAACAGTTGGTGAAGATGATACATTTGCATATTGGATAGTTGGTTTGGTATTAACTTTGGTAATTTCAAATAAAGCTGATACAGTTTTATTACTATTTACTAAAATAGAGCAAGTATTAGTATTTACTCCAGAACTAGAACAACCGCCACTCCAACCAACAAAAGATGATCCAGTTGCTGGCTGTGCTGTTAAAATAACGCTGGTACCGGAGCGATAACTAGTTGAACAAACACTACCACAGATTAATTTACCTAAATTATCAACCACAGTGCCGCTACCACTATTAAGCGAGGTTGACTCAGGTTTAAATATAGTTAAAGTATAATATTGAGTTGGAGGTTTAATTGGTTGTACTTCGCCCGGAGCCGTGGCGGCAGAGACCTTAAGCCCCCAAGCGCCAACTAAAACAAAAATAGCCGTAACTAATACAGTACGGATAGTTAAATTAAAAACTTTTATCATATATTTTTTATTAATACTAATACATTAACTATAACACATGATAAAATATTGCGCTAAATTTATATTTTAATATTCAAAAAACTCCTAAACTTAGGAGTTTTTTATTAATAAAAATAACAACTTAGATGTTAGCTACTTCCACAACGCTAGCAGCATCAAAACCGCGCCGAGCAGTGCCATATTTTTTTGAAATTGAATTTTGTCCATCATTTTAGCTTGAGCGTCTGCAACTTTCCAAAATGCGTGCATCATAAAACTTACCGGCACTAAAAATATTACTAAAAGCACTAGCGCCCACTCTACATAAAAACCAAGTAGCACGCCCAAGCCGCCTAAAGTTAAAAGCGAGCCAGTTAAATACACGGCCGTACTAGCCATTGGCACTCCCTTACTCGCCGCGTAACCCGCCAACATATCGTGTTTAGTAAAATGATTTATGCCGTTTAAAATAAAAAATCCACCAAATAAAACTCGGCCGAGAAAAAATACTAAATCTAGATAGTTCATAAAAAAATAATTATTGATAAAAAACTCTTGATTCCCGCCGAAGTTTACCCCACACAAAGATGTGGGACGGGAATGACATTAGATCATTAATTTTGTTCATTATTATTATGTGTCAGAGGCGACCGATGCGTACGATGTTTGTGTGCTACTTTCACCCGCGCTAATTCTTTTTCTAATTTACCCACCAAGTATGTATAATCCTCGGCCTCACCAAATTTCTTTTCCTGCATTAATTTTTCAGCTCTACCGCGTGCCTCTTCAGCTCGTGTAATATCAATTTCTTCAGCGCGTTCGGCTGAATCAGCTAGTACCACCACCTCACCGGGCTTTACTTCAATAAACCCTCCTGATACGGCCATTAAAATTTCCTTGCCGGAAACTTTCACCCGCGTTTCACCAGCCACAAGTGAAGCAACCAGTGGTAAGTGATCAGGTAAAATTGTAATCTCCCCCATTTTGGTCGGTAAAGAAACGGCCTCCACTTCTGGCGCTTCAAACACAACACGTTCTGGGGTGATAATTTGGAATTTAAGATATTTGGACATTGGATTAAGTAAGAAATATCACTAGAACATTAGATCACTAGATTATAATAACAAAAAATTTTTATCAATAATGTTCTAGTGTTCTAATGAATAAATTTCGATTTTTATGAGAGATTGCTTCGTCGCTCGCCTTACTCTCCGCCAGCTGGCGGACCTCGCAATGACTACACTTCGCTAAAGTTTCACGGGGCAGACAAACTGGTGGCTAGGAATTAGTTGCTAGTGACTAACCAACCACTTCATCTATCCCACCTTTCATATAAAACGCTTGTTCGGGTTTGGAATCATGTTTGCCTTCCAAAATTTCTTTAAAGCCACGCACTGTTTCAGCGCGTATAACATATTTACCCGGTGTACCAGTAAATGTTTCAGCCACAAAGAATGGTTGAGAAAGAAAGCGTTGAATTTTACGAGCCCGTGACACAATTAATTTATCATCTTCCGACAATTCTTCCATACCTAAAATGGCAATAATATCTTGCAAATCTTTATAACGTTGCAGAACCCGTTGCACTTCACGCGCCGTTTTATAATGATCTTCACCTAAAATATTTGGATCCAAAATTGTGGAAGTAGAGTCGAGCGGATCAACCGCTGGATAAATACCAAGTTCGGTGAGAGCGCGATTCAAAACCACGGTGGAATCCAAGTGACCAAAAGTAGTAGCTGGGGCTGGATCAGTTAAGTCGTCAGCTGGCACATACACGGCTTGCACTGAAGTAATCGAACCATCCTTGGTTGATGTAATTCTTTCTTGTAATTCACCCATATCGGTAGCGAGAGTTGGTTGATAACCAACAGCTGATGGAATACGCCCTAAGAGCGCTGATACTTCAGAACCCGCTTGAGTAAAACGGAAAATATTATCCACAAAGAATAATACATCTTGTTTAGCTTCATCGCGGAAATATTCAGCCATAGCGAGCCCAGTTAAAGCTACGCGCGCGCGTACACCAGGTGGTTCATTCATTTGTCCGAAAACTAGCGACGTTTTTGCTAGCACTCCAGAATCTTTCATTTCATGATAAAGATCATTACCTTCACGAGAACGTTCACCTACGCCAGCGAACACTGAAAAACCGCCGTGATTAGAAGCGATATTACGAATCAATTCCATAATCACTACGGTTTTACCCACGCCCGCCCCGCCAAATAAACCAACCTTGCCACCCTTTACAAATGGACAAATTAAGTCAATAACTTTGATACCCGTTTCAAACACTTCGGTTTGCGTAGATTGTTCAACAAATTTTGGGGCATGACGATGAATTGGGTATCTTTGTTTCGCTTTAATTTCACCTTGATTATCAAGTGGCGCACCCAAAGCATCTACCATACGACCCAATGTTTCTTCACCTACTGGCACAGAAATAGCGGCGCCAGTATCCACTGCTTCAAGACCGCGGCTCAGGCCATCAGTTGTGCCCATCGCTACCGTACGCACTACACCAGAGCCTAAATGCTGTTGTACTTCGAGTACTAAAATTTCCTTGCCGTTTTTTACTTCCAAAGCTTGGTAAATCGGCGGTAGATCTTTAGTAAAAAATACATCGACCACTGGACCGATCACTTGGGTAATTTTTCCTGAGGACATAGTTTTAGGATTAAAAATTTAAAAATTATTATAATTTTATAATTGATTAATAGTTGCCTCTCAAACCATTGTGTTACGAATCACGAAGCACGAATTACGAATCAAGATAAGTACTACTAACATTCGTGATTCTTAATTCTTGATTCTTTATTCGAAACAATATCAGTTTCACATAAACTAATAACTTTAATAAAATTAGTTTTATTTTACACATCTAACTCACTAAACAGCTTCAATCGCCGTGCGTCCACCAATAATTTCTGCGAGCTCTGAGGTAATATTGGCTTGTCGAGCTTGATTGAAAGTTAAAGTTAAGTCATCAAGCATATCCCGCGCGGCATCGGAGGCGTTGCGCATGGCGAGCATGCGTGCCGAATGTTCTGAAGCAGTTGATTCAAGAGTCGCTTGGTAAATTTGAAGTCCCAAAAGTCGTGGCAACAATTCATTTAATACTGTAGCCGGCGTTGGTTCAAATTTGTATTCATAACTTAAGTCAGAAAGTGAAGAAGTCAAAGAGTCATGCGACATTTTTGACTGATCAAATTTTCTGACTTCTTGACTGTCTGACTCTCTGACTAATTGTCGCTCAATCGGTAACAATTGTTTAATTTTTGGTTTTTGTGATAACGCTGAAATAAAATCAGTATACGCTAGTACAACTTTATCATAATTACCAGTTAAATATTCTTCCATTAATAATTTGGCGATTGGTTTAATAATTGTTTCGTCATTTAATAAATCAGGTTTGTTGAAATCAGCTGCCAGCACCTTACCTTGACGAAGTAAAATATCACGTGCCTTGAACCCGAATGAAATTAATTTAACTGATACATTTTCACCCAAACTCTGATAATATTTTTCTACCTTTTGGGCTAATTGATAATTAAATCCGCCGCAAAGTCCGCGATTAGAACTTACCACTAACAATCCAACATTTTTTACTTTATCACGTTTAGCAAGTAACGGATGGTGGCGCTGGTCCACTCGCAGCGACAACTCGGAAACTAGCGCCCAAGCCTGATTCGCGTAAGCGCGACTCGCTACCACCGCTTGCACGGATTTACGCATTTTGGCAGCTGAAACCATCTCCATTGCCCGCGTTACTTGACGCGTATTTTTGATGGAACGTAATCGTCGCTTAATTTCTCGAGTTGATTGAGGCATAACATTAAAAATCCTAAATCCGAATATCTAAATCCTAAATTGTTTAATTTTCAATTTACAATTACCAATTTACAATAAATGAATCAATTATCAATTTTTCAATTATTTTTTGAATCATTGAGTCATTGAAAATTTACTGAAAATTGTAAATTGATCATTCTAAATTATAAAAATTATTAGTCATTTGTAATTTGACATTAAAATTACATTTTTTTAAACTCTACTATCGCTTTCTTCAATCCTTCTTCCACTTCCGCCGTTAATTCTTTTTTCTCCTTAATTTCTTTCAAAATCGGTTGGTGTTTTAAATAATTATGGAATTTATTTTCCCACTCCTTAACTTCCTGAACCGGCACATCATCCAAATAACCATTGACCGCCGCGTAAAGAACAGCTACTTGATTTTCAATTGGCATTGGTTCATACAAACCTTGTTTTAAAACTTCAGTTAATCTACGACCTCGTTCAATTTGTTTCTTGGTTGCTTCGTCTAAATCTGAACCAAATTGGGCAAAGGCCGCCAGTTCTCTAAATTGTGCTAAATCTAAACGTAATTTTCCAGCCACTTTTTTCATAGCTTTAATTTGTGCCGTACTACCCACGCGCGAAACTGACAAACCAATATTTAAAGCTGGCCTGATACCTTGGTAAAACAAATCACTTTCCAAATAAATCTGGCCATCGGTAATAGAAATTACATTGGTTGGAATATAAGCCGATACATCGCCAGCTTGTGTTTCAATAATTGGCAAAGCTGTTAAAGATCCTCCGCCAAAATCTTTACTAAGTCGTGCCGCGCGCTCAAGGAGCCGTGAATGCAAATAGAAAATATCACCCGGATACGCTTCACGAGAAGGTGGACGTTTTAAGAGTAAAGAAATTTGTC
>JBBTZY010000015.1:0-1070 GCA_038061115.1 Patescibacteria group bacterium
GTATAGATGGGAAGCATAAATTCTTTACTTTCTTGAAAAAAGGATTGGGTTTTGAGGTTAGAAAAAAAGAGTTAAAACGGATAAACTCTCATAATGAACAAGGTGAATTTATAAAGGAAAAAGGAAATATGGATGTGGAAATTGTCATTGATGCTATGTATCATCTTAATAAATATAATACGGCCGTATTTTTTACTGGTGATTCTGATTTTTTAGCGCTGGTAAAATATTTAAGAAGTGAAAATAAAAAAGTGTATATTTTCTCTTCTAAAAATAATGTATCTCAAGAATTGCGCACGGGGAGTGATGGTTATTTTGATATATTGGAAATTGAAGGTGATATTTGGGGTAGAGAATTACAACATCGGGCAAGCTATGATAACTAAAAAGCCACCCTCCGCGTGGAAGGTGGCTCTTGGATGTAATACCCTATCAGTTCTATGGCTAGAACCAATAGACATTGGTAGTATAATAGATTTATATTGAATAGTCAAGGATTTGTGATTTTGGTTATCCACAGTGTTAATATATACAAAAAACTTCCCCGTAGGCCTACGGGGAAGTTTTTGTAATATAGGGTTACGCTGAATTAAAATTGTCCAGTGGTAATAGTGTTTAAATTGTCGTTAGTTATTCCCAGTCCAACCGTTCGCATAATTTGGTAAAGATCTTCAACACTCCCAATATAATAACGTTTGTTGTTGGTTGGGTTTACATACCAGATTTCATTGCCAGATTCAGTGGTTACAAATAATCCACGCATAGTTTTAGCAATACTTGATGATTGAGTAATTTTATCGCTATCAACTGGTATTTTATTTAAATCAGATTTTTTAGTTTATAAGTTAATTTTTTTATGATATCAAGTGAAGTGTTATTGATAGGTAGATAATATTTTTTCAACGATACTGGGTTCACATACCAGGCCTCGCCACGGTTTTGAACTTGTAAAAGAATTTTACCACCCAATCTAGTTGCTAATTTAATATTATTTTTAGTTGGTGCTTTTTGTTCATTATTTAGATTGGTAGAGGTAACACCTAATACGCGAGGTGCCACTTCATCGGTCA
>JBBTZY010000016.1:0-1633 GCA_038061115.1 Patescibacteria group bacterium
CTCTTTCCTATCCATTTGCTTTTTAAGTTCCTCCGACACGTCAGGGATTGGTAATTTTTTAAAATCTACCATTTCTTTATTTTCTAAAGTAATTTCTGATGTAATTTCCATAAAACAACAAATCTATAGTGTTAATACTTTTATTACTTCTTATACCAAGCTGGGGGACATGGATCCACGCCAATTGGACGGGGTAAATCGAACCCCGTAGAACTCGGCTGATGCCTCGTCCACGGGGCACCTCCATGATACTCGCCTTTTCACCCCGCTAAGCGGGGCAAGCAGGGCGATGTCCGTAGACGATACCTAGAAACTTCTTTCCTTAACTGGGGGACATGGATTCGAACCATGATACTCGCCTTCAAAGGGCGATGTCCCCGCCTTTTCGGCGGGTCGCCGACAAGGCGACTACCAACTATTTCTTACAGAACTGGGTGACATGGATTCGAACCATGATACTCGCCTTCAAAGGGCGATGTCCTACCGTTAGACGATCCCCCAGTTCTGTAAGAAATTTATTCAAATATTCTTTAAATAATTATCTAACTTACCCTTAAGCACCTCTCTGCCATAACCACTCTTATAAAACTTTTCCGCCGTCACTGCGTCATGTTTATTAATATACGCCTCATAGTATATTAAACGAAGTGGACGATTGTCGCTTGTATACTTTCCACCTAAGCCGGTATTATGTTCTGTAAAACGACGTTTTAAATTATCTGTTGATCCAACATAGCGACGACCATTTCTTATGCTTTCTAAAACATAAGTATAGAACATAAACGCTCTATTTAATTATTAACCATTGTCCCCGCCTTCTCGGCGGGCCTGCCTCATCGGCAGATAAATCGCTAATAAGGCGACTACCGTTAGACGATCCCCCAATAAAATTATCACTTAAACACTAAATCATTAGAACATTTAGTAATATAAAATTGGATTTGAGTCACATTTTTAACTACTAGATTTTATACTTTCTTACCTCCATCGTCAAGGGTTTGGTTTAAAAGAAGGTTTATTTTAGCGGCGAGTATAAAATCGTTATCTGATAAACCACCAATAGCGTGCGTCCACAACTCTATTTTCAAATGATTCCAACTAGTTAAATGTAAGTCGGGATGATGACCTTCATTTTCGGCAAGTTGTGCTACTTTATTAATAAAACCAATTGCGCTGACAAAATCTTTAAAAATAATCTCCTGCCAGATTTTTTTATTGTCCGCTAAAACTTCCCAACCTGTAACAGCGGATAAATATTCTTGTACTTTGGCAGGCGCAAGCGGCTCAACTCCGCCTTCGCAAGAAACACAGTGTTTGGTAGTAAAATTAATCATAATAACACTTTAACATTAAAACACTAGAGCATTTTAATTTTTTGTTTTTATGTTCTAATGATCTGATGTTCTAGTGATACAAATTAAACCTTAAGATAGCGACGCATCGCTACTGTTGACGCTAAAATACTCAAAACTGAAGCACCAACGAACTGCCAACCAAAAAAGAATACGGATTGTGCTTTAAAATAACTTACCAAATCAACTGTTAGCCCACCCAAAAAAGCATCTACATATGGTTGAGCCGCAGAAAGTAAGGGGAAAAATATGGCCGCCGTAAGTAACGTGGCAAGCGCCGC
>JBBTZY010000017.1:0-3041 GCA_038061115.1 Patescibacteria group bacterium
TAATTGAAAAATTGATAATTGATTCATTTATTGTCGTGCCTACGGCAGATCTCCCGTAGGGATGATAAATTGGTAATTGTAAATTGAAAATTAAGCAATTTGGATTTATTTAGGATTTCGGATTTAGAATTTAAGATTTTAATTTATTTATTATTAGATTCCCATCTTTACGGGAATGACAGATTATTATGGTGAATGACAGTTTAGCAGAAAATAATAAGTGGCACACCTTAACCGTACCGCAGGTGTTTGATATTTTATCAACTAGTCCGCAAGGGTTGAGTAGTGAGGAGGCAACGGCTCGCTTAACTAAATATGGCGTTAATATTTTGCAATTTAAAAATAAAACTTCAGCTTTTAAAATTTTTATTCAGCAATTTAAAAGTGTTTTAGTTTTACTACTTCTGGCGGCGGCTTTGGTTTCGGGTTTACTTGGTCACACCACCGAGGCGGTAGCGATTGCTATTATCGTGTTTCTTTCTATTTTACTGGGCTTTACACAAGAGTGGCGCGCTGAAAAATCGCTTGAGGCCTTGGGCGAAATGGCAGCGCCAACGGCCACGGTAATTCGCGCCTCACAAGAAACAAAAATTAAAGCGGCTGAAGCAGTGCCTGGTGATATTATTGTTCTATCAGCTGGCGATAAAGTGCCGGCTGATGCTAGGGTAGTAGAATCATTTAGTTTGAAAGTTGACGAAGCGTCGCTCACTGGGGAATCTGTGCCAGTGGAAAAACATATTAACATCTTAGCCGAAAATATTTCTTTGGGTGACAAACAAAATTTAGTACTAGCTGGCACAATTATTACTTACGGTCGCGGACTGGCGGTGGTAGTAGCTACTGGTAATAAAACAGAATTTGGTAAAATCGCCGATATGTTAACGCAAGTGGAAGTAAATACCACACCACTGCAAAAATCATTAAATAAATTAAGTACGCGCCTAGGGCAAGCTAGCTTAGTAGTAATTGCTATTATGGTAGCGTTGGGTTTTTGGCAAGGTCGTGGGTTATTTGATTCTTTAATTTTTGGTATTGCCTTAGCCGTGGCGGCGGTACCTGAGGCCTTGCCAGCGGTGGTAACAATTTCTTTAGCACTCGGCGTACAACGCATGGTTAAACGCAATGTTTTGGTGCGACATTTACCGGCCGTGGAGGCCTTGGGTGGTGTGCAAGTAATTTGTACCGATAAAACTGGCACGTTAACAAAAAATGAAATGACAGTATCTGCTTTGTGGTGTGATAATCGTGAAATAAAAGTTAGTGGTGTGGGTTATGAACCAACCGGTGCTTTTATGGAAAATAGTGGTAAAACTTTAACCGCTGATCCGATTTTACGAGAGATATTACAAGTAGCAGTTTTGTGTTCCGATGCGAAATTAGTGGAAGATCAAGGTAGGTTTATAATCAAGGGTGATCCGACCGAAGGATCTTTGGTAGTAGCTGGTGCTAAATTTGGTTTACTCAAAGAATTTTTGGATCAGGAATATCCACGTCAAGCTGAAATACCATTTACTTCGGAAAGTAAACGTATGACTACCTTACACAAAACTTCAGCTGGATATATCGCTGCCACCAAAGGTGCGCCTGAGGTTATTTTAAATATTTGTGATAAATGGTTAACTGCAACTGGCGAAGTAATTTTGAATGATGATGTTAAAAATAATATTTTACAAGCCGCGCGAAAATTAGCTAGCCAAGGTTTGCGTGTAATGGCGATTGCAGAAAGAAAAAATGAAGCCGATATAAATCAGGCTTCTCGGCAAATGGTATTTTTGGGATTGGTGGGTATGATTGATCCAGCGCGACCGGAAGTAAAAGCCGCGATTCAAATTTGCCGTACTGCTGGTATAAAACCGGTAATGATTACTGGCGATCATCCGATTACCGCCGAAAGTATTGGTCGCGAATTAGGTTTGATAGATGGTGGGCAAATAGTAACAGGTGTGGAGCTTGACGCAATGAGTGATGCCGATTTATTTAATCAAGTTGATAAAATTGAAATTTACGCGCGCGTGTCGCCAATCCATAAATTGCGGGTGGTGGAAGCGTGGCAGAAAAAAGGGATGGTAGTAGCAATGACTGGTGATGGCGTAAATGACGCACCGGCTTTAAAACGGGCCGATGTGGGCCTCGCTATGGGTATTACTGGTACCGATGTCACACGCGAAGCCGCGGCTGTAACTTTAACTGATGATAATTTTGCTTCAATTGTAGCTGGGGTGGAAGAAGGCCGAGTAATTTACAATAATATAAAAAAATATTTAACTTATCTTTTGTCATCCAATATTGGTGAAATTGGCTTAGTGGTCGGGGCGATATTTTTAGGTTTTCCTTTGCCGCTTTCGGCTGTGCAATTGCTATTTATAAATTTAGTAACTGATGGTGCGCCAGCTTTAGCACTCGCGGTTGATCCAGCCGATAGCGATGTGATGAAACAAAAAATTAATTCTCGTCACCAAAATATTTTTGATCGACCGACAATTTGGTTGATGGTAGTAGGAGCGGCTTGGTCAACGATTATTAGCTTGTGTTTGTTTATTGGTTTGCTCTTGTCGGGTTACCCACTGCTTCAAGCGATGACAGTGGCTTTTATCTCTACAATTTTTATTCACTTTGTAAAGGCCTACAGTTTTCGTCGGCCGCACGGTTCGGGGAGTGGCTCGTTATTTAATAATAAATGGTTAAACTGGTCAATAATTTTAGAAATGATTTTATTGTTAGTTTTAATGGCGGTACCAACTTTTCAAGGTTGGCTTGGCATTGTACCATTATCAATATTTGATTGGTTGTTGGTTAGCTTAACCGCTTTAACTGTGTATCCGGTACTGGCTTTAACAAAAAAGATGCAGGGGAGTTTGGTGGTAGCCACTAGCAATTAGTTTTTCGCCATTGGAAATTTTAGTTAATAATATATTGTATCAACGTATTAACACATTGATGCAATATATTATATAAAAAGATGTAAAAATGGGATGTAAAAATGGGTTTGACAAAGCCCGCGACAAGCCCCAATGCTTGGCATTGGGGAGTCAGAGCGGTCT
>JBBTZY010000018.1:0-1276 GCA_038061115.1 Patescibacteria group bacterium
GTGGTACTTCTGGTGCATCTGGTGCGGTGACAATAGCTTCTGGCAATGTTAGTAGCGGTACGGCAGGAAATATTAGTATAGATGTTGGTACATCTACATCTAGTAACGGCTCCATACTTATTGGAACTGCAGCTCGTGCCCAAACTATTACTTTAGGTAGTACAAGCAATACTACTGCAGTTACAATAAACTCTGGTGTCACTACTGGTACTACTACTACTTCTGCTTTAGCTTTAAATACAAATTCACTCACAACCGGAACTGGTTTTTATGTTGCTTCATCTACCTTAACTTCCGGGAAGTTGGTTGACTTACAAGTTTCAGGTACAGCAGCAGCTGCTTCTCAAACTGCTCTAAATATTTTAACCGCTGGAGCTAATGCAACCAACGCCATCACTACTTATGGTGCTCAAATTTCTAATACTCATACTAATGCTACTTCTGGTACTAATGTGGCTTTATATTTAAATGCATCCGGTGCCACCACTGCTAATTATGGATTAATTGTTAATGCAGGAAATGTTGGTATCGGTACAACCGCACCAACTACCGCTTTGCATGTTAATGGTATGATTAGGGTTCTTGATAATGGAGCGTCTGCTTGTGCTAGAAGTAATGATGGTGAATTTTGTTTTGCGACTACTTCAACTATTGAAAAAATATTTGCCCAAATTGGTGGTGTAGATGTATATTTCCAACGCGCTGGTGACGCTGATTATTCTGAATATTTTTTGAAACAAAATGTTAGTACTACTTTTTTGACTGGTCAAATTATAACTTATGACGGTTCATTTAATCCAAGACCAGGTGTTGTTTTGGCCCAACCTAATTCATCGCAACCATTAGTCGGTATTGTTTCGGCTGGCGGTACGAGAAATAATGACCCAACACCAAATGGTACACGCGGTGATGACCCAGAGTATGTTAACGTCGGTCTTTTGGGTCAGCTACCAGTGATGGTTAATACAGAAAACGGTCCAATTGAACCAGGTGATTATTTGACCTTGTCTTCAACTCCAGGTGTGGCCATGAAAGCAGTTGAAGCTGGTTTGGTGCTTGGTATAGCTTATGAATCTTATAATGATATAGGTACAGGATTAGTTATGATGCATATTAATATTCGTTTTTGGGATCCTAATATTAATACATATTTTTCTAAATCAGGTGGTGAAATTGTAGGACAGGTTAAAGTGACATCTTCAGGTACGCCCCTTGAAATTAATTTAACTGGCCCAACTGATGTGAATGCAGTGCGGGATATTTTTTCTGCTAAATT
>JBBTZY010000019.1:0-4325 GCA_038061115.1 Patescibacteria group bacterium
CTTGAATTTGCCACAACCGCTTGTTTCCAAGTTAATGACGATAAAGAAATAATCGCCGCACCTTGATTACCAACGGCAACTTTAAACTTATTATCATGGGAAACATATAACGCCCCATTGTCAGTCCAGGTTGGTACGCCACTTTGTACGTTATTAAGCACGCCACCGAATTTACAAGGAACTGTAGAACAGCTCGTAGCTTGTGGTGAGGTGATGCTATCCCAATCTTCCTGTTCCCAATCAGATGTTGCTGTATTATTACCAGTCAACGTAATTGATCCATCAACTATAAGCTGGCGAGTAACTTTTACATCACCACCTAAACTAGGTGCTGACGTAGCACTATATTTATTTTGGTTACTAATTATACCTATTCGTGGATCACTCGTATCACTTACCCACAAACTATCACTCTGCCAACCAGTACGACAATCCGGAGATACCAAATCACTGTCCGAGTCAAAACATATTTTACCTAGTGTTAAACCAGCCCAATTATTAAGGCTATTGCTCCACAAGCCAAACATGCCGACATTAGTCACCAAACCTGCCAAATCGTTACTACTAGTTGGGACATTTAAAATCAAGGCATCACGTGCTTTTGAGCCGGGGTATAGCCTTGGATCAGCATCAACAAGTGTCGAAGTATCCACAATCACCTGCTGGTCAAAATTACTCCCACCTAAATCCTGCCAAGAGCTATTGGCATACATCCGGAATTTGCTACAACCAGCATTATAATAAATCGCACCCGAGCCGGCGGCGGGAGCGGATGGGTCGCCGCAACCGAAAGTTGTTTGCGCCTCGGCTGGTAAAACAGAAAATGAACCACTAATACTAAAATTATTAAAAATTTCTGAACGGAAAGTATTACCTAATACAGATTGCCCATCACTTTGTAAAAAAGACAACCCGAAACCAAATACCAAAGCTACTGGCACAGCCGTAATTAAATTCATTACCCAACGAGGTGGAATCATTTTACGACGAGTATATCTGCGCAAACCAAAATTCTTACGCCACCAACGATGTAGATGTTTATAATAAATTTTTGTGACTGAAATAAACATAACTGATTTAAAAATTTTTTTTATAAAACATAAATTGCATAATCATTAAAAACCACCACCTACGTCAAATGTAACTGTGCCACTATTTACATTACCAGACGGCATATTCACAGTGAAGGTACAAGATTTATCAGCTGCACCTGAAGCTACAGTCATACTAAAATCAACTCTATCATTATCATTTGACACTGTTGTACTAGTTATTGACGTATTATCTACACTAACTTCGGTACAACTATTAAACACTACACCAGTTGCGCCTGTTAAATTTGTACCGTAAATAGTAGCAGTAAAAGCAGTACCATTAGCACTGTGCCCTGAAGGACTAATACTATTAATAACCGATGAATTATTAACAGTAAACGTTACCGAACCACTACCAGTACCAGTGGGACTATTAGGTGTGGTAACTGTAAAAGTTTGGGCACCAAGAGTAGCTTTAGCCGCGATATTAATCTGTAAACTTATACTACCTTCTGTACTAGAAATTGAATTAGCTACAGTTGTTACATTAGGATCACTGAAAGTAACAGCTGATGTATTATTCAAGTTACTACCAGTAATGGTAGTACTAATTCTATAACCACGTGCATATTGGGTGGGTGTGATAGTTGAAATAATAGGCACGGCGGCCGGAGTAATTGTAAAATCTTTTGTATTCGAAGTATTGTTGTATGAAGTAACTACGCTTACCTTACAAGTGGCGAGTGTAGCACTCCCCGTAATTTGCACAGAAGCATTAATTTGCCCTTGATCAACACTTTGAAATGATGAAACCGTAACACCATTACAAGGTTGTCCAGCCGGAGTCAATATTCTAATATTTGTAGGATTATAAAGATTAAACCCAGTAATTTTTAATGAAACATTATTATTACGATCACCTGAATCAGGAGTTATGCTTATTAGCAATGCATCTCCAACGTTAAAATTTTGCTCAGTAGATCCAACATTATTTCTAATTTTAACTTTCCACGATTTATAATTAGTGGCATCGCTAGAAATGATAAGTTTAAAAGTGACTGTAGTATCATTAGGATTTGTCACACTGTTCGCTTTAACACTAAGCCCAACCGCTCCAGCACTACTAGGAGAAACTGTTACATCTCCATTAGATATATTAGTTAAATTAGAGCCAATAATAGTAACTGGAATTTCCTTTCCCAATCCACCACTACTTGGGGTTATACTAGTTGAAACTGGCCCTGCCGCGGCATATCCTTTAAAAATCATCACGCCGTCGGTAGTGAAAGAAAAACGATCAGCTTCTAACTCACCTGCTTCTTTAGTTGCCCATAACCGCAACTCGCGTTTTGCCTTATCTGCATAAATTCCCCAATGCTTTTCGGTTTCACCAGTCAGAGGATCAACTTGAAAATCAATTTCGGGATTTTTATTAGTATCACTAGTTAAATAAATACGTGGGGCTCTATTACTATCACCAGTTAAAAATAATTTTAAATTATCTGTAATATCACCTGGCAATGTGGCTGGGATAGTACTATTACTAGTGCCAACCACTACCGTACCAGGTTTTTTCTTTCTAATATTATTACCACCAGCGGTAACTTCTTCCCACAAATCCCCGCTTGAGCCCGATCCAGAACCGAGAGATGCTGTACAAACTACATCTCCAGCCGCCGCGCCGGGACTGCAATATTCTTTGGCGAAAATACTACCATCTCCAGCATTGGCGTTGGTACTTGAATCGCCAAAATAGCCCGCCCAAACTTTTTCATTGCCTATTTTAGTGCCAATTGCTAAAAACGCCGGTGTGGTAGTTAAAGTGCTAGAGGTTGAAATGGCCGGCGTACCAATTTTACTCGCCACACTAACAAAAGATGGGGCAACTATTCTACCTTCAAAAATACCAACAGTAGTTGGATCATCTTCTACAGAAATACTACCTTTCTGGGCTTCTAACGCAGCACCAGTTTGTAACCAAATTACTCCGGGCAGATTATCATTCGGTGGACTATCGCCAGGTGGCAAAAAATCAGCTCCATAAACAACCCACACTCCTCCAATTATAAAAGGTAGGGCAAGCACGGCGGCGAGATAAAGGCGTAGACGCGAAAACGAAGCGAGATGAGAAATCTTACTTTTGGTGGTGGATTTTTTGTGTTTGATGACCCTCCGTTTTGTCATAAAATCCTAAATCCTAATATCTAAACTCTAAATAAATCCAAAATATTTAAATCCTAAATTACTTTTTATTTTATTTACGAGAGATTGCCGCGCTACGCCTGATGGCTTCGCTCGCAATGACGGTGTCGGTATCTTAATTTAATTATTTAATTTAATAAGTAATTTTTGAAATATTTCTACTGTACGTGGCAACTCACTATAAATACGAGCCGCTAATTCTTCATGATAAGTGTGAGCTGTTTCATTGCGCAAATCAATCAATTCCAACCAACTATCATCATACTCAATCAAACCATGCAAATGCGCTAGCCGCACACAATCTTTAGGTGAAGTACAAGTAATACCCTTAACTTCCACCAAATAAGCTTTCATAGTTTTCCAAGCCAAATCAACGGTAAATTCAAAACGCTGAATAGCCGAATCACGCACCACTTCGGAAAATGGTAATTGCAAAACTTCTTGCAAGCGTGCTAAGGCCTTTTCGTATTGTTCACGAATAATAACTAATTGGCTCATAAAAATTACACCTTAATGCTTTCAATTTTACTACCAACGTTTTTTTGAAAAACTTCAGAAGTAGTCGAAAAATCTACCACATCAATTTTATAAAGGATTGGTAAATCATCTAATTCATTTCTGATTAATGCCAATGCGCGACGTGGTATAGATTGCGAACCTTTAATACCAATATCAATATCGGAACGATCAGTGCCATCACCCTTCACCCGTGAACCAAAAAAGAATAACTGGTAATCAGCTAAATTAAGATGGCGACCAACTATGCCAATAATCTCGGCTTCTAGTTTAGCTAGTGGATAATGTTCTAATTTCATACTTTTTTATTTAAGTGATGGTACTTTTATTATAACAAGAACTAAGTATTGCAACAAGCTGTGTATAATTTTCTTCTTTTATAAATCCTCCGCCTCGCTTGGGCTTCGTCACCTCCTTTTACAAAGGAGGAATTTGTTTGGGAAAAATTGTAACTTTTGGGTAATTTATTGTATGATTAATTAAGGGTGTAGCGTGTAGCGTGTAGCGTGTAGGGGGTAGGGGGTAGGGTGTAGATTAAAATCCTAAATCCGAATATCTAAATCCTAAATAAAT
>JBBTZY010000020.1:0-2016 GCA_038061115.1 Patescibacteria group bacterium
ACTAGAACATTAAATCACTAGATCATAAAAATAAAAAATTCTTTATTAATAATGTTCTAATGTTTAAGTGTTCTAATGTTCTAATGAATAAGATTTAGAATTTTAATCACAATGCCAGTTACTAAACCAAAAAATCAAGTAAGTAAATGGGAGCGCGCTTTGGAAAAATATTTTCTGTGGCTGGCGCTTGGTTTGTCGGTATTTATTATTATTTTAGGAGTGTGGTTTTTGTGGCGCCCAGTTTATAATGAATGGCAGGGCGGGGTGGATTTAAATAAAGAAAGAAATGAGTTGCAAGTGGCGCGAACACGTTTTGAGGTTTTAAAAAAATTATTTACTGATTGGGAAAGTTTAAAAGCCAGACCAGTTGGGCGTGATTTGCCTTTAATTTTACCAAGTGAGGCCGAGGTACCGAATTTATTAGTTCAGTTGGAAGCGATTGCGCGTGATACCGGTTTTAAATTACAAGGCATTGCCGTGAGTGAAGCAAGTGGCAAGGGTGCCTCGCGCAAGGGTGAAACAGGCGCCACGGTTATCGAAGGCGCGCGGCCGATTAAAATTACCTTGAGTTTAGATGGCGCCACGTACCCCAAAGTAAAAACATTGCTTAAGGCCTTGGATCAAGCTTGGCGTTTGATTCAGGTAGATAGTTTTACGATCGGGCGCGATAGCGCTTTAAGTTTAGAATTAACGGCTTATTATTTTCCATAATAATTAGACTTACGCGTTTGGCCGTAATTCTCCCTTAATAAAGGGAGTACTCATCAGGGGGAGGGATTTTATGGCTTAACTTGGAATCAGAAATCCTCCGCCTCTCGACTCGGCTCGAGGCACATCCTTTAAGAAAGGAGGAATAAGAGTCAAACGCGTAAGTCCTAAATAATTTAACACTGGATTCCCGTTTTCACGGGAATGACAGAAAATGCGTAATCCTTAAACTAGTGTTAACATTAGGAATTAATAACTAAATTTAGTATTTAAATTTATACCCAGCAATACAACTTCGCCTAAGCTTTCGCCAAATTATAACTTAACTATGTTATCGACTTTAAATAATAATCTAATTATTAACTTTTCAGCTGACCTACGCTTTATTTTGGCGTGGCGAAGTTGATATTCTGGGTATGCTTGTTGCAAAAAGTTTACCAATCGGCAAAACATTAACCATGCTTGGTGTTGTAATTGTGGCACTAGGTACGATTTTGTATTTGGTGTATACTAACTTTATAAGTACTTCAGCGCCGGTAAGTGATGCGCCCGAGGCAACTGGACCATCAACTATTGAAATTAGCGCGGCGGAAGCCAAATTTAAATTACCCAGCGGACAAGTTCTTGATGCAAAGTTTTTTGATTTGCCAGCCGTTACTGAATTATTTAATTTTGGTGATTTGCCAGTTATGGCTACACCGGTTAAGCGAGATAATCCTTTTGCGCCCTTGTCAAGTACAAGTAGTCGGAGGTAGAATAGAGGTAGTTTAGAAAAGTTCCAACTCGTAAAGGTCTCGTGGAGACCCACGCGTCTTTTTACGAGATGACCAAGTTCAAAGTTCAAATAAACATTAAAATTCACAATAATCAATTTACAATTTTCAGTAAATTTTCAATGACTCAAAGATTCAAAAAATAATTGAAAAATTGATAATTGATTAATTTATTGTAAATTGGTAATTGTAAATTGAAAATTAAATTTTTATTGGAGCTTGGAAATTTGAACTTGGGATTTAAATGATCTGTATTTAAAATAATTTTTACTAATATTAAATAAAAATCTATGCGCAAGTATTTTTCTAAAAAAATAAATGGCTTTACGCTGGTAGAGCTTTTAGTCGTAATCGCCATCATTGGTATTTTGTCATCACTTTCAGTAGTGTCGTTAAATAGTGCTCGTGGTCGCGCTCGTGATGCTCAACGTTACAATGATTTAAGGCAATTATTCACTGCGATGACGCTTTATTATGATACACGAACCACTACACCACAATATCCTGAAATGTTTGATGATACTCATAAATATGT
>JBBTZY010000021.1:0-3035 GCA_038061115.1 Patescibacteria group bacterium
CGGCTATAATTGGTGTGGCGGCATTTTTCGCCCCCGGCACATTAATCTGACCATTCAAAGAGTTGCCACCTTCAATAATTAAGCTACTCATGGTAAAATGAAAAATAGTTAATATACTAAGCTAGATGAAATTATTGTAGCAGAATACTAAGCATTTATCAACCTAATTACAAATTATGAATTTAGCTTCCAGACGCTTAATTTACTTAGGATTTTTCTTAATTTTCATAGTGGCCGGCAGTGCCTTGCTTTTTTATTTGCAAGGTTTTCGTTATAACCCTGATAAAAAAGAGGTTGAACAAGTGGGCGCTATTAATTTAAGTACTACACCAAATGGCGCGACAATTTTTTTAAATGGACAAAAATATTCACACATTACCCCAACTACTGTTAATTCACTAGCCGGTGGTGAGTATGAAGTAACTTTAAAAAAAGATGATTTACAAGTATGGCAAAAAAAATTAACTGTTAAACCCAAACAAGTTGTTAGTGCCAGTGACGTAATACTTTGGTTGCCACCACAAATTTTCACTCCAACAAGTGACAATAAAATATCATCTGTAAAAAATAAAACTCTAGTAGAAAATAATATAGCCCTTCATAAAATTTCCCACAACAACCAAACGCTACTTTACACTACCACTGCCACGACTAATAATTTATGGTTACTTAATTTGCGTAGCGGCGAAAGCGATTTACTCGCACCGCCTACTGGTTTTTTAATTAATGAATTTAATTTTTCACCTTCTAGTCAAAAAATTCTATTCCTTGGACAAATCCAAAATAAACCAATGGCCTTTATTTATTACCTTACTCAACAAAAATGGGAGAAAGTTTTAGCAATGGAAGCAGATAGTTTTGATAAATTAACTTGGGGTGAAAGTGATGATTATTTACTTAAACAAAATGATGATAATTTATGGCTAATTGATTTAGGTAGTGGTGAAGCCAAACTTATTTGGGAAGGAATAGTTACGGATTGGAAAATGAACGATAATTTAATTTATTTACTGGTACCACAAAATGACAACTTGGTTTTAAAAATTATTAACAGTCGTAATTTAAAAAATATTAATTTAGCTGAACCATTAATTTTATCTAACAACTCCTCTTTTTTAACAACCCGTGGTGATTGGCTACCCATTACTGATGAAACAAAACATCTTCTTTATTTAATACGCTCACCTTTGAAAAATTCCTCGAGCCTAAGAAAATTAACAGCAGTTACTGCTATTGACTGGTTTAATAATAATTCAAAAATGATAGTGGCTAATAATTATGAAATTTGGGAATACGAACCACTGGCTGATAATTTAAATTTAATTTGGCGGATAAGCACGCCTTTAACCCGCGTTCGACAATACTTAAATAAGCCCTACTTACTACTGACCTCGGGGAGTAGCCTGTGGGCTTTAGAATTTGATCGTCGCGGTGATCAACAACGTTTCCTGCTAGCTGATTATGGTTTACCAATCACTGATTTTTTTATTAATCAAGATGGCACTTTCGCCACAGTTTTAACTGATACTAAAATTTATCAACTGCCACTTAAGCCGCAAAGGACTGAGGGTTACGACTGGCCCATAAATTTGCCTTAAGCAATGATTCAAAAGTACCAGCATCAATCCACTCACCTGCTACAATATCAACCTTAAGCTCACCTCGCTCTAAATACCAATTATGTAAATCTGTAATTTCAAGCTCACCCCTTCCAGACGGTTGAACTTTTTTTGATATTTCCACAATTCGGTTATCGTAAATATATAAACCAGTAATCGCATAATTACTTAGATATTCCTTTGGCTTTTCTTTAATTGCTATCGCTTGACCAGCATCATCAAACTTAACTACTCCAAAACGCTCTGGATCAGGCACTTTTTTTGCAAAAATATGCGCGCCACTCTTAAATGATTTAATGGTAGATGAAAAATCATCGGCAAATATATTATCCCCGAGAATCATAGTAACATTATCGTCGCCAATAAATTCTGAACCAATAATAAAAGCTTCGGCGAGTCCCGCTGGCTTATCTTGAATTTCATAAGTAAATTTGGCACCCCACTGCCGGCCACTACCTAAAAGATGTAAATAATCACCGGCATGATCTGGAGCGACAATAATTAAAATATCGCGAATATCAGCTTGCAATAAAGTAGCCAGCGGATACATAATCATTGGTTTATTATAAACCGGTAATAATTGTTTGGAAGTGACGGCAGTAAGTGGGCGTAATCTTGTACCCTCACCACCTGATAAAATGATACCTTTCATAAATTTAATTGGATTAATAATTTAGTTATGGGTGTTATTATTTTTTATTTGATACTTTTTTAAGCGGTAAGTGCTTATTAAACCATTCTTTGCTAAGCGGCGTAAATGCAAAAAGTGTCCCATTAACAGTAGTATAAATTTTATCTTGACCAGCACTTAAATAAACACTGGTTAATTCACCTGGTTTAATCGGACCATAATCAAATACATTATACCAATTTAAACCATCAGGCGAAGCAAATATACCATATTTAAGTGTCGCTGACAGGTCGCTATCTGGCTCAGTGTGGAAAGAAACATAGTATACATTATTATAACTAATTAAACTATAACTAAAACCCGCATAACCAAAATCAGCTGGTTTAAAAACTTCCTTTAAAGAATCACTAGAAAAATCATACAAAGCAATGCCGTGGCTATAAAGCTGGTCGGGTCCTAAAAGTATTTTCTTTTTATCATATAACTGAACGCCTGAAGTAAATCCTTCATCCCATATCTTTCGCCAATTATTACCATTATCAAGCGACAAAAAAGTATAACGAGCCACATCACCAGTTCCCACTAACAAACTACCATCAATATATTTTACATCATGTAAATGTCGTAATTTAAAACGATCGTCGCCAGGCCTATATGTTACAGCCTCATCAGGAAATAATTTTTGAAAATCCTGCCACTGCTCCCACGTTATTCCATCATCCAAGCTACGATATAAAATTGCTGTATTGTATTCCCATAATGCACCATAATGCACTCCATTGCCA
>JBBTZY010000021.1:3045-8303 GCA_038061115.1 Patescibacteria group bacterium
TATATTCCAAAACACACCTAAATCTTTTAGAACCAACTGCCAACTAACACCTACATCAGCCGAGCGATAAATCCTAGTTGGATTATTATATTGCACAAAAATCAAACCACGACTATCAATATTAATAAAAACATTACCAGTTTTATTATTAAATTCTGATACTCTAGTGTATTTATTTTGATAATCCAACCGCCAAACAGAACGTAAACCATTCTGCTCAACTGCACCTAAAAATAACGAGCGACTTGGTAAATGATAAGCTATGTTATCAACTCGTTTAATTATCGCTGGTAATACTAATTCACTCAAAGCAACCTCATTATAATTAGAGTTTAAAATAACCTGTTGATTATCTTTATGCGGTGGCTTTATATACTGATTAATTAACGCAATAATACCTATAACAACTAACACTAAAAATATCCTTTTTAATAATCTGAAATCAATCATAATTATACTACTGATTAAAATTAGGATGACAAATAATCTTCAAGCGCTTCGATCCATAACCTAAGCGTAGAGAACTTAGTATTTAAAAGTACAGCTTTTTTGGGACGACGAGCGGGTGTTACATAATCAGCCGAAGTAATTGGTGTAAGCTTAATATGGATATTTTTTAATTTAAATATTTCACGGGCTACTTCATACCACGAAGCTGATTCTTCGTTAATTAAATGGTAAATACCCGGCTGATAATCGCCGCTCAATAAATTTTTTATAGACATCGCCAAATCACGCGTATAAGTTAATTTACCAAATTGATCATTCACCACTTTTATTTCAGTTTGCTCGCCACCGAGTTTGAGCATAGTATCCACAAAATTTAAACCACGCGGTTTACCTAGTTGAGGCGCATGGCCATACAACCACGAAGTGCGAATCAAATATCCTTTATTATATTCTATAACATATTTTTCGCCCGCTAGTTTTGAATCGCCATAAACATTAATCGGATTAGGAATAGATTTTTCATCATACCCAATTTCATCTTCACCACTAAATACGTGTTCGGTTGAAAAATGAATAAATTTAGCTTTAACCAAACTTGCGGATTCAACTAAATATTTAACCGCTTCGGCATTTATTTTAAAAGCTATCTCTTTATTACTTTCTGCCCCATCAACATCGGTGTAGCCAGTGGCATTAATAATAATATCAGGCGCCAAAGCTTCGATTTTAATTTGCACTAATTTTTCGCAAGTAACATCAAGCTCTTCTTTATCCCATAAATATAACTCGCCACTACCAACCAAAGTATGAGCCAAATCGGTACCTAGCATTCCCCGCGCTCCAAGAATTAAAATTTTTTTATTATCTTGTGTCATAAAACTACTGACTATCCCCTACTAACTTTCTAAATTCTTCATAATCTGAAATATAGTCCTGCCGCGTTGAGTCATAATCTGTTGACGACAACGCCACCACTACCGTACCTAGCGCAAACGACTTAAAATGATGCCAAACATAAGCTCCAACATAAACCGCCTCACCTTGATCTAAATTAACATCACGTAAACCCGAACCATCATCTATCGTCATCACGACTGAACCGCGCGCCACAAAAAAATATTCCTGCTCAATTTTATGGCAATGCGCGCCCGATGGTTTAACGCCATCTACTATCACATATACTCGTTTAATTACAAAATCCAAATCTTTCCCAGCTTCTATTAAAGAAAAACGATCGTCGGTATGGATTGGGAGTTTGAATTGTTTGAATTTTTGCATAAAATAATAAAATCCGAAATCCGAATATCTAAATCCGAAATAAATCCTAAATTTTTAATAAATATTTAAAATTTTCAAACATTATAACTTTATTGTCTCCCTACGGGAGATCTTCCGTAGGGACGAGGATTTTGGGCTTGGGAATTCGGGATTTAATTCAAATGTTTATTTATCTCTTTTAATTTCTTATCTTCTATATTCTTAACCCAAATTTCATTATCACGATACCATTCAATAGTTTCCCGAATTGCTTTTTCAAAATTATACTGCGGCATCCAACCTAATTCATTTTTAATTTTAGTAGCATCAATTGCGTAACGCCTGTCATGTCCAGGGCGGTCGGCCACAAAAGTTAATAAACTATCCTCTTTACTTAATTCACTTAAAATAATATTAGCAATTTCAAAATTAGATTTTTCATTATCCGCGCCAATATTATAAACTTCGCCAGCCACACCCTTTTGCAACATTAAATCAATCGCCGCGCAGTGATCCAACACATAAATCCAATCACGTACATTTTTACCATCGCCGTAAAGTGGTAGCGATTCGCTGCGCAAGGCCTTAAAAATAAAAAACGGAATTAATTTTTCTTGAAATTGATACGGGCCATAATTATTAGAGCAATGCGATACCACCACCGGTGTACCGTAAGTTTTAAAAGCCGCCCGACACAAAAGATCACCACCAGCTTTCGCCGCGGCATAGGGCGCATTAGGCGTAAATGGTGTACTTTCGGTAAATTGCGCATTATCATCAAGCTCTAAACTACCATACACTTCATCGGTTGAAATCTGCACCATTTTTTTGACTTCATATTTCCGTACCGCATCAAGCAAAGTTTGCACACCTAAAGTATTGGTCAGCACAAAATCGCGATTACCACCGTGGATGCTTCTATCCACGTGGGTTTCCGCCGCAAAATTAACTACCGCATTAAAACCCTGCGCCATCACTTCATCAACTTTAGCTTGGTCCGCAATATCACCTTGAATAAAACTATACTGCGAATTATTTGCTAAATCGGCTAAATTATCCAAATTCCCAGCATAGGTTAGTTTATCAAAATTTACAATTTGATAATCTGGATATTTTTGCAAAATATGGCGGATAAAATTGGAGCCAATGAACCCCGCACCACCGGTAACTAATATTTTCATAATTAAGATAAAATTCTAAACAAAATACTGCTTTTTAATTAAATTATTTACTAATAGGTACAGGGCGCGGCCCCACGCCACCAGTAATTAATAACTTTATAAACATTATTCGCTATATTGTTTATCCTTACCACCCAAATAAAGATTAGTATGTTGAGATTTAACATCTTTAGCGGGGAATCTTAACTCATTATTTTTGATAACACTATCAATTGCTTTGTCAATATCAATTCCGCTACCATTGGCCAGTAAAGCTAAAAACCAATAAATATCACCAATATTATCTTCTAATTCCGCTTTATTCTTTAATAAAACTTCCTTTAATGTTTCTAAATTTTGCTCCCACTTAACTATATTTCTTATTTCACCAACTTCTTCCACAATGCCCAAAAGTAAATCTTTTGGATTATGAAATTGACTCCAATCTCTATCTTCGGCAAATTTTTTTATCCTATTTTGAAATTCATTCATATGCAATGTGATAAATTAAAAAAATTATAACTTATTGTATTTAGTATGTTTGCCGTCAGACATACAATTACGACTCCCCACCTAAATCTCTGGGCGAATTATCACTAAATTTTTCCCGCCATTTTTTAAGCGCTTCCTCTCGCTCTGGCGCGCGATATTCATCATCAATCTCTTTGGCACCGTTAGCCCATTTGACCAAACCATCCAAGAATAATACGTCTTCTGATTTCAACTCTTCTTTATACTTTTGTTTAACTTCTTCAGTCAACTTTAAAACTTCCTCAAAGTTATTAACCTTTAATAATCTATCAGCTTCTAAATGCCAATTATCTAACCCTATTTCTTCTGGATTACGACGTAATTCTTGTTTCATAAAAAATTAAATAACTAATAAACAACTATAATTATCATCCTCCAAAATCAGAAAAAAGGCAAGAAAAAAGCGCCAGAAGCAAGGAAAAGATCTCAAAAGTAGAGATAAACTATTCCCAGGGAACATCTGGCGCTTAAAAACTGTTGAAAGAACGATTTTAAAATAAGGGGCTAGTGTTAAGAAGAATTTTTTGTTTGACTCGAAACCATATCAAACTAAAATAATAGATAACATAAAGGAACAATTCTATCTTAAAACACTAGCTTATTTTTTTTAGGTCCGATACCTTCTAATGATGCTAGGAGTCACTTCACGATTAGTAAGGGTAAAATAATCTTAGCACCATTAAAAAAATAGTCAAGCGTTTAAAACTTGATTATTTTTAACAAAAAAATTAAACCACCATTAAACTTCTTATTTTCTCGGCCACTTGCTCACACTCGCCTGCCTTATAATCTTTACCTTGCCACGAACCGTGGCCATCACCAGTTTGCCGCGGCATAATGTGAACATGGGCGTGAAAGACGGTTTGCCCTGCGGTCACACCGCAATTTACTCCGATGTTAAACCCTTCTGCGCTAACCGCTTGAATTACAAATGGTGAAATTTTACGCACCAGCGAAAAAAATTTACTCACTTCCGCTTCTGACATATCAAGTAAATCTAATGAGTGTTTTTTGGGAATTACTAATACATGACCCGGATTCACTGGCTTAATATTTAAAAATGCTAAAAATTCGTCATCTTCATAAACCTTAAACGACGGCAACTCCCCGGCTACAATTTTACAAAAAATACAATCGGACATAAAAATTATAATTTTTCTCCTAAAACTTCTCGAGCAAATAAATTAATACCTAACACTTCTTTAAATTCGTTAATATCTGTAATCATAACACCATGAGGCAGTATACCAGTTAACAATGGTTTATTTTTTATGCGCTCCATCATTTCTGCTGTTGGCTGCCAATCAAAACTCATGGCATCAAAAAGAACTTTAAGTTGGTAACATTCTTGAAACATTACTTTTAATTTCAACTCCTCAAAACTTAACTGCCGAATTTCTTGATATAAAACTTCTGCCTTGTGAGACAAATCATCAATCAAATTGTCAATTTCATCTAAAGACAAAATTTTACCATCAGCTACTACGGCATACTTACGCATCCCAAGAACTGGGCTACCAGATTTAACGACTGTGTGACAACCTACAAACGAAATTTCCCAATCGACGTCCTGATAAAAACTATAAATATAAATTTCTTTATACTGGGCAAGAAATTTATCGGGCCATAACTCTTTTGGCTGCATATTAGGAAACCACCGAATCAATAAACTGTATTCCATTGAATCGATGGCACTATTATAAGGCCCAAAAGCCTCCCAACCTAAATCAGTTACTAAATCATTATATAATCCATGAACTAAAGAACCGGCCGCAGTAATAAGTTGTCCTATTTTTCTTGCTTCCACTGGCGTAGTGGTAGAAAATAAAACATTAGAAGATATTTCAGCTAACTCTTCTT
>JBBTZY010000022.1:0-4153 GCA_038061115.1 Patescibacteria group bacterium
TATCTCAAACACATTATTGATTTCGGTCACACTTATTAATGAGCTAATGCGGAGTCAAGAAAATTATCCACTTATCTAGCGCATAGTTGACAAGGTGTGGTTTTTAAGGTAAAATGCCATATTAAAAAATAAAAAATGTCCATTTAAAATATAGGTAGAAAAATGAAAACAATTTTAGTAATACTCTCGGTACTTTTTGTGGCAGTGGCTATATTAAGTCATTATGTGTTTGATTCCTCGTTGGTAACTTTTATTTGTTCAGCTTCCGCACTTATACTACTCTCTAAATTTATGGGTGAAGCTACCGAACACTTAGCTCATCACGTAGGTGAAAGTTATGCTGGTTTGGTTAATGTTTAGCTCGGCAATTTAGCTGAACTAATAATTATTTTTACTGCCGTGCGCTCAGGTATGATTGAGCTAGTGAAAGCCGGCATAGTTGGCTCAGTGGTAGGGAATACACTTTTGGTTATGGGTATTTCGGTTATAGTGGCTTGTCGCAAGGGAGAGGTAATTAAATTAAAACCAGAAACTGTGGCTTTATATATTAACCAATTATTTTTGGTGGGAGCTATTTTAATATTACCCAGTGTATTTAGTGAACACACTCCGGTTGATAAAAGGTCAATGCAAAGTTATTTACTCGCTGGAATGCTCTCGGGCGCTTATGTGCTTTATTCAATTATATTTCATCGTGATGAGCGGATGAATTTAGTGCATAGTCAAGCCATTGAAGCGGTTAAAAAAACATACAATGGTTGGTCGGGGCGCCGCAGTATAATTATATTACTAGTTACTAGCGCAGTTACTTTTTTTGTAAGTGATTTACTTATTAATGAAGTAGAGCCCATCGCTCATCACTTTAATTTATCAAATACGATGTTGGGCTTTATGTTATTACCACTGCTTGGTAATGTGGCCGAGCACTTTGTAGCAGTAACAGCCGCTTGGAAAGGATTAGCTGAACTAAGTTTATCAGTGGCAGTTGGTTCGGCTTCACAAGTAGGTATGGTAGTAGCACCGGCCGCGGTACTCTTTGGTGCGATTTATGGCGTAGAGGTGACTTTAGATTTTTCTGGGTTACCTTTTCAACTATTGTTAATTACTTTGGTCGCCGCGTATATTGTATTAAGAGATAATCAATGGCGCAGAAGCGAAGGCATAATGCTACTCGTGTGTTACCTTGCAATAATGCTGTGCTTCACTTTTGTGAATTAAAATAAAAATATTTTTAAGTGTAAGCATTAGATCCCGTTTTTTAACAGAAGCGGGATTTTTATTTTATATAAAAAATCGGGCATTAAGCCCGACTTATTGTTTATGGGGTGGCCGAACGAGTGGAAATGCAAAATTGTGGTAGTATAGAGATATGATAAATGAAATAATTAGAGACCAAATAAAATTAAAAAGTTTATTAATAACGGTTGCTTATGTGTTACTGATGATTTTGATGGCTGTATTATTTAGTACTTACATTGATCAAGATAATTTAAAGACAACGGTTAGTGGGGCGGGGGTATTTGGCCCCATTATTTTTGGCTTACTGGAAATTGTATATGTTACTTTCACGCCATTTTTCAATACTGCCATATATATAACTGCTGGGTATTTATTTGGCGGTGTTGGTGGTTTTATAATCAATTTTTTGGCGACCGTGTGTGGTTTGCTTTTAATTGTATTGTTAGTTAAAAAATTTGGACGACCTTTATTAAAAAAAATTATATCAAAAAGTTTTTATGATAAGTTTGATATCATAACACAAAAAGTTGGGCCGGTATTTTTGTTGGTGGTGTATGTTTTGCCTTTTACGCCAGATGATGAAATGACTTATATTTTGGCGGCGGGTTCAATTAATATGAAACGATTTATTCTGCCGATACTATTAGGAACATTAGCTAAGTCGGCATTAAGTTATGTAGGCGCAAATGGTGCCGCAGGATTGGTTATAGCTGGCTACGCCAGATTAACTATGCTAGTTGTGGGATTGATAGTAGTAGGCATTCAAGAATATATTTATAAAAAATATTCAACAATTATTCAGTAAGTATTATTCCCACTAAATCACTTAATTGTGTCTTAGTTTTTTATAGATCTCATGGCTTGCTTTATATAAAAAAATCGGACATTAAGTCCGACTTATCGCTTATGGGGTGGCTAACGGGTTCTGCCCCCGTACTAAGGGCTCCACAAGCCCTCGTGCTACTACTACACCATAGCCACCCCGTAAACGACAATCTTTACTTTATTGTTAGGTATTTGTTTAACAAGCCCCGAAGTATTCAGGGCTTGATTAAAGTATCATATTTAATTTATTATTTCAACCCCGTAAAAGGTCCGTCGGGACCTCACGGGTCCTTTTCGGGTTTAAGGTGTTGGTGAGCTAGCCACCACAACTTTGGCCATCATATTTTTATCTACCACTGAAATCCAAGTATTGCCGGAGGCGAGTGGTAGTACTTTACCTTGCTCATCGGTAAAAGTTAATGTTGATTTAACATCAGGTAAGTTCCAAAAACCCTTAGTCACTTGTCCGTTATTTATTATTAAAGCCGAGCCCTGCCCAGTGGTTTTAATATTAATTTTTAGTTGTGGATCGCCCGGTATAGGTTTTATGTCAGTGAACATTAATACGACATTTTTTACGCGCAGTAATTCATTGTTCAATGGTTCAAATTGAGTGCTACCACCAACTGTGCGGAAGTAGGCCTTATCTTGCGGGCGATAATCATAACGTACGGCATAGCCAGCTGGATCATAAGGAATTTTTACAGTGAGCGCATTTAAAGTTGGCGGAGTGGTAGTTGAATTAGTTGCATCACTGGCAAAATTTAATTTTGGTATGGAATTTATTTTTTCCCAACCGCGATTGGTGATGTAGTTAAAAAATTTAGCACTATCGGAAAATAAATTGTGTGGTGCTTTTTTTAAGGTGTCACGGTAATAAGCTTGCTCGTGCGTAAACTCATCGACATTTTGTAAATTACCATGGGTAGAATTTAGGATCTTAAGAGCTTCGCGCGATCCACCCGAGTGACTGTAAAGCGCGCCGAAAGATGAAGCCCAATCATTAAAGTATGGTCGCGCGCTACGTACCGGACCGACTTTAGTTGGCAGTTGACTTTGGAAGATAGCCATATATCTAGTGATGCCGGCTTCAGCGGGTGCTTCAAAAACAATATCAGCCGAAGCAAGGCCAGCTTGCGGTCGGGCATTTTCTAAATTACCAATTACTACAGCCCAAGGCCTTCGCGCCATACTTTCGGCGTTTACTCGTAGTCCAGTTAAAGGGGCGAGATTTTTTTTAACAAAAAATGGCGCAGTGTTTGATGGGGTTGGTTTAACACTGGTTTGGCCCAATACTTCTTCGATTTTTATACCACCATAAAGTACTGTGCCCAAACTTACAATCAAAACGGCAGAGGCTAGGGCGGTAAAAGATAAAAGCCACAGCCAATATTTAGTATTGGTGCTAGACGACACTTTAGTTGACTTACTAGCGTGATTTATAACAGGCGTAGCTTTAGTTTTTTTGATTGATCTTTTTTTAACTATTCGTTTTTTAGGTTGAATAGTTTTAGGTAAGATCACTGGCGCAGTAGGATTTATTTTTGGCGGTATTTTTGCCATAGATATTTTTTTAAAAATTAGGTTAGCCCCTCTTCTAACCAAGGGTTGATATTTTTATTGTACATATTATTTAAAAGCAAGGCAATGGGGATAGTTAGCAAATAGCTAATAGCAAATGGCAAATAGTTTTGTTGTCATTCCCGCGTAGGCGGGAATCCAGAGAATAAAAATGTCAAATGTCAAAATCCCAATATCAAATCAAATCCAAATGTTTAAAATTTTAGTCATTTGACATTGATTTGTAATTTGAGCTTTGGATTTATCATCATTTTATTACAAAACAACCCTCCGATGGCCATCGGAGGGTTGTTGCTTAGGTTTATTACGGTGTAACTGGTTCAGATTCGGGTTGAGGTGAAGCAACTGGTGGAGTAGCAAAGCCTTGTGGAGCTTTAAAGTTCACACCCGCGCTACGTCTGAAGGTTGGGGCGTAAAAATTAATACCCACTTCAGTGGCGCGATTTTTAAAATATGTAAAGGCCTCCCACAAATCTTCGGCCACCATAAATAAATCATCTTGATTGAT
>JBBTZY010000023.1:0-1456 GCA_038061115.1 Patescibacteria group bacterium
AATTTTCAAAAACAGCGAGAAGAAATTTTACAACAAATCGGACGACACGAAGGCGGGCTTAAATTTATTAATCAACAAATTGAAGATAATAGTCGTGAACAAAAAATTATTGTTGAATCGCATGATAATATTAAAAGAACTTTATCAACCAGCAAAAGTGCGGGTGATTTTGAAACCAATGATAAATTAACAGCTAAGTTGATTACTAAAATTAGTGAGCTCGAAAATAATTTACGTGCTGCAGAATTTGAATTTAAACAAGCTCAAAGCGCCTTAGGGGCACGTCAAACTGAATTAGTTAATTTACAACAAGAGGCCACTCAGGCTTTGACAAAAATTTCGGCGCTTTCCGAGTCGAGCCGTGAGGCCGAAATGGTTTTGGTTCGTTTGGAAACACGACTTGAAGATTTAGAGAGAGAAATGGCTGAGGATTTATCGCCGGAATTTTGTCGGGAAATAAAGTTAGTTGGAGTAGTTACAGAAATTGACGAAGGCCGAGTAGCACTGGAATTACAAAAATTAAAAGCCCAACTTGAACTTACTGGTGGCATTGAGCCCGAGGTAGCGCAAGAATTTCAACAAGTAAAAACTCGACATGATTTTTTAACCAAACAAATTGCTGATTTAACTTTAGCGGCCGCTTCACTTGAATCAATTATCCGCGATTTAGATACTACTATCCATAAGCAATTTATGGTTAATTTTATCGCCATTAATGATAAATTTGCTAAATATTTTAAGGTAGTTTTTGATGGAGGTCGCGCCCAACTAGTTTTACAAGAGGTTGGAAGCGAAAAAGAAGTAGTAGCCAATGAATCAGGTAGTGGCGAAGAAAGAGTGCAAACTTTAAGTGAGAAATTTTTAGCCCAAGAAAAAAAACGTTCACAAATTTTTGCTGGCGTAGAAATTACCGCTACGCCGCCGAGCAAAAGATTATCGGCCATTGCCGCACTCTCGGGTGGCGAAAAAGCCCTTACCGCCATCGCTTTGCTGTGCGCGATTATTTCTAATCACCCTTCACCTTTTGTGGTGCTCGACGAAGTAGATGCCGCACTCGACGAAGCCAATTCTGAAAGGTACGCCGCGATTTTGGAATCACTAATGTCAGATACACAATTTATAACTATCACTCACAATCGCGCCACCATGAGTCGCGCCTCGATTCTTTATGGTGTGACGATGGGAGAAGATGGGGTGTCTAAGTTATTGTCTGTTAAATTAGATCAAGCAGATGAAATGGTTAAATAAAAATCCTAAATCCTAATATCTAAACTCTAAATAAATCCTAATGACAAAAATCCAAAAAAGTTTAAAACATTTGAATTTAGGATTTTAGATTTATTTAGGATTTCGCCTGCCTGCCGGTAGGCAGGGATTTCGGGCTTCGGATTTTTAGTGATCAGGCTCCTTGTCAAATAGTGTGATAGTTTAGTATCCAAATAAGTGGTAAAAAGGC
>JBBTZY010000024.1:0-2912 GCA_038061115.1 Patescibacteria group bacterium
AAGCTAATATTACCACTGCTTTTAAGTTATCCACCACACTATTTAGCGTAGAGCCCTTTTTTATTGACAAAATTCATAATTTTTGTTATTATTCAGCCAGTTAAAAAATAAATGAATTAAAACAAAAACAAGAAAAGAGAAAAATAAAAAATGGATCTTTTACAGATAATTTGGTGGTTACTAGAATTTATATATATGATTGAGCTTACACCACAGCACTGGTTTATTCAAGGCTTTAACTTCGTACAAGTATTACTGATTACATATAGTTTAACTTTTCTTAAAATTATGATAGAAATTCGTTTGGTTCGAGTGGGTTTTGATTTTACAGAGTGGCTGTGGAAAATGTTTGTTAAAATGGTAGGATTATTTTCTTCCCCTAGAGCGCAAAAGTTAACTTTATTTTACGAAAGCGGTAATAGTCAACGAGATAAATTAATTCAGCGTTTGAAAAAACTAGGTAATGTTGGCCTATTTGCTCTAGGGGCAACACCGTTTGTACCCAGTATTGGATTTTTTGGCGCAACACTGTATAACTTAGAAAGAATCCATCAGCCAATTTACAAAATAAATAACATCAGCTTTATTTGTTTATTCGGTGGCTGGCTAATTAAAATGTCTGTTGCTGTATATTTAGCTAGATGATATTAAAAATAACAACAAATTTCACAAAACTAAAATAATTAATTAACAATTTGGAGTAAAAACAAAAATGAATAATATAAATCTTTTGTACATTGATCCAGAAGAATTAATGTTTACAGTAATTGAGCAAGAAGCAAAAGTTCGTGGGTACAAGACAGTAATGTGTGCTAAAAATGTAGAGGAAGCATTAGTCATATTTTCTAATGCCGCCTTTGATGGGAAAGCGGTGGTAATTATTGGCACTTATAATTTACCCTCAATGAGTTGTGTTGAGCTTGTACAAAAAATTAAAAAAATACGCGATGTGCCGATTATAGTTTGTACTTTTTTATGTAGAGACCAAATTATAACTCATGAACTTTTTGAAAATGGTGTGGCTAGAATTTTAGATAAGCCATTTTCTTTGAGGAGCATCTTTCAGCATATTGAGGAGCTAATGGATAGTTAATTTTTGGTGAATTTGAATCAAGCGCATTCAATCAAGCGCATTCTTATAATCAGGATGCGTTTTTTATTTTACACTCCGTCACAAAACCTCGCGGCCGCGAGGTTTTGTGACGGAGTGATTTTAGTGTTAAAATTGTTTGGTATTTATTTCCTCCAGAATATTGCTTATAAATTCAGTTTTACTAATATTTACAATTTCTCTTTGTCCGCGCTTGCGTACGGCTAAATCGCCACTTTGAATTTCTTTATCACCCACCACTAACATATAAGGTACTTTTTCTTGCTCGGCAGTACGGATTTTTTTGCCGATTGATTCATTAGCACTATCTACTTCCAAGCGGATATTTTGCGCTTTAAATTCCGCGCCAAGTTTATAACAATATTCTTGATGCGCTTCACCAACTGGTAGAATTTTTATTTGCACTGGTGCAAGCCAAGTAGGAAAGTTACCGGCATAATGTTCAATTAAAACTCCCAAGAATCTTTCGAGTGAACCTAAAATTGCCACATGTAAAACTGCGGGATGGTGTTTTGTACCATCTTCTCCAATATAATACAAATCAAAATTTTCCGGTTGGTTAAAATCCAATTGAACAGTGGTGAGCTGCCAACTTCGGCCAATCACATCTTTAACCATTATATCTATTTTTGGTCCGTAAAAAGCCGCCTCACCTTCGGCTACAATATATTCCTTACCCCAATTTTTAGCGGCTTCAATAAGAATCGCTTCCGATTTCTCCCACAATTCGTCGGAACCAAAATATTTAGTTTTATCATTTTGGTCGCGAGTAGAAATTTGTACTAGGAAATCAGAAAAATCAAAAACTTTGTACACCGTATCCATTAATTCCAAAATCATGGTAATTTCTTCATTGATTTGATCGTGTCTGACAAAGTGATGAGTATCGTCTTGGGTGAGTGATTTAACTCGCAATAGTCCGGCGAGTTCGCCTGATTTTTCGTTGCGATACACAGTGGTAGTTTCCGCAAAGCGAATTGGTAGATCACGGTAGCTGTGCGGAGTAGCGTTAAACATTTCAAAATGATGTGGACAATTCATAGCTTTTATGGCAAATTCGTCGCCGTCGGCGTCAGTCATTAAAGGCATCATGGCGTCATACTTGCCTAAGTGTCCACTTTTTAAATAAAGTTTAGATTTGGCGATATGTGGAATTTGAACAAAACTGTAGCCACGTTTAATTTTTTCAGCGCGAACAAATTCAGATAGTTCTCGGAGTAAAATGGCGCCTTTTGGTAAAAACATTGGTAGTCCCGCGCCCACTAATTCAGAAAAGGTGAATAAATCAAGGGCTGGTCCGAGAATTTTATGATCGCGCTTTTTGGCTTCAAGGCGCATTTTTAAATAATCAGTTAGTTCAGTTTTAGTATCAAAAGCTAGGCCGTAAATACGAGTGAGCATTTTATTTTTTTCATTACCGCGCCAGTAGGCACCGGCGATTCTATCCAATTGCCACGAACCAGTTTCAATTTCTTTCATATTTTCAATATGCCCACCACGACAAAGGTCGGTAAATTCGCCAGAAGTGTAAGTGGTAAGATTTTGTCCGTCGCTGGCAAATTCGTTGATTAATTCCAGTTTGTATTCATTGTCAACAAACATTTTTTTAGCTGCATCCACGGTTATTTCTTGACGCTCAAAAGTTGTCCAAGTTTTAAAAATCTCACGCATTTTTTGTTCTATTTTAGACAAGTCGCTGTCAGAAATTTTTACTGCGCCAAAATCAAAATCATAATAAAAACCATCATCAATAGCTGGACCTATTGTATTTTTGGTTTCAGGCCAAATGGCAAGTACTGCG
>JBBTZY010000025.1:0-1536 GCA_038061115.1 Patescibacteria group bacterium
TCTTATCTCAAACACATTATTGATTTCGGTCACACTTATTAATGAGCTAATGCGTTCACAACCACTTCCCTTATTTGTTCTTCAAGTGGAACGTCTTTCTGTTGAAACCCAACACCCGGAATGAGAAGCGGCATATCACCCACGATATCGCGTACCGCTTTAAGCTCTTCCGGATAAGTTGCACCAACAACGAGTATGCAATTGCCGTTTTTATTCCAGTAATTTGTAACCTGTCGTGCAATAAATTGATAAAGTGGTTGACCGTCTACTAATAAATCCTGAAACTCACCGGCACCGGAATTAGAAGTACGACAAAGTACAATAATACCCTTATCTTTACAATCCAAAAATGGTTGAAGTGCTTCAGCGCCAAGATATGGGTGAACAGTAATAGCATCGGCTTGCAAAAAATCAAATGCCGCCTTCACATAACCATCATTTGTATTACCGATGTCACCACGCTTAGCATCAAGAATAATTGGAACATCTGGTGCGAGGCGGTGAATGCAAAGGATGGTATGTTGGAGAGCTGATAAACCCTTGTCGCCATGTGCTTCATAAAATGCAATATTCAACTTATATGCACATACTATATCTTTTGTCGTCTTAATAATTGATTGATTAAATACGGCAATCGTATTGGTGATACTGATGACATCGGGCTCATTGCCATTTTGTATACGGTATGCGGACTTAGGAATCTTACTAAACTCACTATCAAGCCCCACACAAACAAATTTACCCTGCTCAAATTTAGCTTTAAGCATTGCCATAAAATTACGCATTGAAATATTCCTTAAATTGTTAATGTAGTTATTTTTTAATTATTATTTTATTTACGCCCCTACTTTACTCGCCTAGTCGCTAATTGTCAACAATAAAACTACATTCTCATATTCTTGAGAATGTGAGAATGTTATAAATACAAAAAACCCGCCTTAACGGGTCTTTTGTATTTTATATTATAAATTTAAGCGGCTTTTCTAAGTTGTTCTATTTGTGAATCGATTTCCTTTAACCGTTCTTTGAATACTGGCAAATCAACCTCCGGTATTTTATGTTCTTGATCTTTAAGTTGTTCTATTTTGTGTTCTAATTCTTCTAAGGTTGGGGTTACTTTTTGGTATTTAGAATTCAAACTCTCAGTATCTTCTTTACTACCGAGAGCAAAAGTTGGATCAAAATCTATTTCTTTACCCATATAATTTTATAATTAATGATAAATTATTTAACTGATTTAATTATTTTATCCACCAAACCATATTTCACCGCTTCTTCGGCGGTCATAAAATTATCGCGATCAGTATCTTTCTCAATTTTAGCAAAATCCTGCCCAGTGTGTTTACTTAAAATTTTATTCAAACGATCACGCAGGCGTAAAATATGCTCAGCCCGAATTTTAATATCAGTGGCTTGACCTTCGGCGCCGCCCATAATCTGGTGAATCATGACTTCGGCATTGGGTAAAATAAAACGCTTTCGCGGGCTTCCAGCGGCGAGGAGAACTGCCCCCATGGAAGCGGCAATGCCCACGCA
>JBBTZY010000026.1:0-3592 GCA_038061115.1 Patescibacteria group bacterium
TCCGCTTTGATTACCGATGGTGCAAATGGCGCTTATTATATGAATCAAACTGCCATCTATCATCAATCAGCTTTTAAAGTTAACCCTGTAAACACCACTGGGGCAGGGGATGCTTTTGGTAGTGGCTTTTTGGCTGGATTTATAAATTCAAATAGCAACGCCAAAACTGCCCTACATTTAGGCATGTTAAATGCCACAGCTGTAATAATGCACAACGGAGCACAAAAGGGATTGTTAACTAAGTCGGAATTGTTAAAATTAAAATCATAATTAAAATGCCATCCTTATTCGGCACTGTACCCGGTAAAGTAATTCAAGAAGGCGAAATGAAAAATTCCGCTGGGTTTGTTTCTATTAAGCGTGGAATAGATAATGGTGAAGTAGAAGTCAAAGCAGAAGGGTTGGTAGTGTCAACTAGTGGGGGAATGAATTACCCTTTAGGCGATCCGATTTGTTTTGAAGCCGAAAAACTCGCCATGAAAGTGGCACGCCTTGGTGGCGTACTAGTAAACGCCGGTGAAAACGGTGGCACCATGCTCGCTATTACCAACGCCCAACCTGATATAACACTACACATTGTTTGCCCATCCCACCAACTAATAAAATTTGGCGCCAAAGTTACTGTAAATTCCTATCAAACCCGCAAAGATATAATGACAATTTTGCCCAACGTAGTTGTTTTTCCTGGTAAGGTTGGTACTTTTGATGAATTAGTTAATTGTTTGGGCTGGATAAAATCGCTTCAACAGCAAAATGCCACACCGCCGAATTTATGGATTCATAAATATTGGTGGGAAGTGATTGAATTGTTAAATAACAAAGGTGCTATTCAACCCGGTGTATGGGATAAAATACACGGTTTTGCTAGTGCTGATGAAATTAATTTTGAATAAATATGTCAGACGAAAAAAATTTAAAATCACAAATTATTAAAAAAGTTTCAGAGCTTACCACGGCTGGTTTTGGTTTAGTGGCAGCTTTAGCTTGGAACGACGCCATTCAAACTTTATTCAAATATATTTTTGGCGAACAATCAGCTATTTGGGCTAAATTTGTTTACGCTTTAATAATTACTGTATTGGTAGTATTAATAACTGTAAAAATAAGCCGTCTCGTTTCAGCCACTGAAAATAAATAAAAAAGACATGACGTTTTTTAAACTAATCATGTCTTAACCTCCTCTTAGAAATTTTTTGCTTTTTTCTGATATTTTTTTGACGTCTTTTGGTTAGACGTTTTATTTTTTTATTTTGCTTTCTTATTTTTCTTCTTTCCATCCGCTTTCTTAGTTTTTCAACCTTAAATATAGTGGCCATAAACCAACTACCAATAATAGCTAACAAACTAATCAACATTTGGGCAATGAAATCATAAATAGTTGGAGTTGGTATTAATCCAATAACAAATGATGATACGGCCGCAATCATAAAACTAAATTTATAACGATATTTGATGGGCAGATTGAGATATAAAATTGCAAGCAATATTAGTGCAACGGCGAAAAAACCTAAACCGCGTTCAATATTCATTTCTCATCTTTCAAAGGTTCTAGCATGTCATGTTCAAACTCATCCCGCAACTCTGTTTGTTTGACGCCAATTAAACCAATCATCTCAAATATGGACATGCCGAAGCTTACTACCATAAATAGAATCATCATACCGGTCGTATATACTTTATATTTTATACCGGGCATTTGATAATACATAAATGATGCCACCATACTATTTAAAAAACCAGCCAAAGTACTAAGCATCCATAAATTACGGAAGTTAATTTGAACTTTTTCCTTCTCAATCAAGAATTCTCGAAAACTATTTTGAAAGTTTCTGCCGAGCCAGTAACTTAAAATCATAAACGAGGATGTCAATGCGCCAACATCAATATAGCTCAACCATAGTCTATTTTCGGGAGATAAGGTAAAATATTGCAAAATTGACAATCCGCCGCTGTTGATAATAATGATATTGATTGAAAAATCAAAATAATTTAATTTTTGTTCTTCAGTTTTTAACATAACGATTTTCCTTTCCTTTTCTTTTTTTGAAAAATGTACAATTTTATATGTAATTTCGTTTCCAAGCTTACTCCAACTCATATCAATTGTCAATCGCTACTAAAATAGGTAATATACTAATGTGTTAAACAAACTGTGGCAAATTGCCGAACCAATTAATGAAGAAACAAAGGGCCTGTACCTTGAATTAGACCCGATTCTTTTACAATTGCTATGGAACCGCGGACTAACTGAACAAAGCCAAATTGATGAATTTTTAAATCCCGACTGGAGTAAAGACGTACACGACCCATATTTATTTAAAGATATGAAGCGCGTGGTAGAAAGAATTTACGAAAGTATTAGTCGTGGTGAGGTAATTGGAATTTTTGGTGATTATGATGCCGACGGTGTATGTGCCGCCGCACTCTTAACTACTACTTTACAAAAATTAGGCGCAAAAACCGAAACATATCTACCACACCGCGAACGTGAGGGTTATGGTTTAAACGATGAAGCAATAAAATATTTACACACTAAAAATGTAAAACTTTTAATTACTTGCGATTGCGGAATTGCGAGCCACGAACCAGTTAAAACAGCTAACAGTTTAGGGTTAGCTGTTATTATCACTGATCATCATCAAGCTCAAGCCACCTTGCCAGAGGCCTACGCAATTTTACATTGCGGACTTGCTTCTGAAACCTATCCATTTAAATTTTTATCCGGCGGTGGCGTAGCTTTTAAACTTGTACAAGGACTAATGCATTATGATGGTTGTCATTTATCAGAATTTGAAAAGGAACAATGGATAAAATGGTCGCTTGATTTAGTAGCAATTTCTACAGTAGCTGACATGGTAAAACTCAAAGGCGAAAATCGTACACTTACCAAATACGGTTTAATTGTTCTGCAAAAAACCAAAAGGTTAGGCTTAAAAACTTTATACGAAATAGCTGGCATTAAACCAGAGGTGATAGATATTTTTTCAATTGGCTTTCAAATTGCACCACGTATAAATGCCGCCGGACGCTTAGATCATGCTAATGCCGCTTTCGCACTACTTATGGCGAGTAATACTAGTGAAGCCAGAGAACTCGCTAATTCATTAAATTTAACAAACAATGAACGCCAACACCTAACTGAGGAAATGTTTCAGCAAGCCAAAGAACAAATTGGTGTTTTAAAACCAGACCAATATTTAGTAGCGGCTTTTGATCCATCTTGGTCACTCGGAATGGTGGGGTTGGTAGCTGGTAAACTAGTTCAAGAATACAATCGTCCAGCGATTACGATTGGTCAGGCCGGCGATAAAATTGCAGGATCTGGTCGAAGTGGTGTGGGAGATTTTAATTTAGCTGAGGCCTTAGAGCAGTGTAATGAGTATTTACTAGCTTATGGCGGACACAAAGAAGCCGCGGGCTTTACTATTAAACCCGGTGAGTTGGATAATTTTTTACGTGCCATAGCCAAAATTGCAAAAACAAAGCTAAAAAATATTGATTTAACACCTAGTATTAAAGTAGATGCGATTGTACCTTGGTCGCAAGTGGATTGGAATTTATATGAACAAGCTGAAAAATTAGAACCAACTGG
>JBBTZY010000027.1:0-5252 GCA_038061115.1 Patescibacteria group bacterium
TTTTTGCACAAACAATTTGTTTTACTATTTCAAACAACTTATTTTTTACCTGCGTAGAATTTTTAGGACCACATTCTATTTCTACTCCACAATCAACAAATTGAGTCATGGGGCCTGATTTTTTAGAATTAGCGGATGACCATATAACTACACGCTCAACCGGCAAAGAATTAGCTAAATATAAATTCTCAATTTTTGGATTATTAACGATTGTAAAAATACCACAATTATCACTCGCTCCATGAATATCAATTACAAAACGATAATTTTTCGCCAACTGAGTTAGCTCGTATGCGCGCCGAATTTCATATTGACTTCCTTGCTTTTTACCAGGGGCCGACCGATTAAGATCTACTTCCGTAAAACGTACTGATTTTTTTTCAGCTCGCTCATTAGCAACTACCCAATCATAATTCACTCCTTCAACTTCTTTATCTAACCGCTTCATAACATCTATACCTAATTTTTCGTTACCGTGTACTGCAGTAAGAAACAATACGTCCTTTTTTTTATTAAATAATTTTTGTTGTGCTAATTTAATTGCCAAATCAACCGCTGCGCGAGCATTTTTTGCTGGCTCACAACGTAAACGACTCCTTTCGTCTAAATATTTACCTGCTAATCGACTACTCCATCCACCAGTTTTTAGTAAACTCACTATCGGTATATTTAATTGATATGCTATTGCCATTTCAGTTAAAGTGCCGGAGCCGCCGCCAATGGTAATAATTACATCGCAACTCGAAACTAATGAAAATTCTCTACCTCCGCCACGCCCTACGCCAGTAGCAATAATTACGCTGGCTGTTTTTTCATAAATACCCAATCCTTGATCATAAGTTACTCCAACAGCAAGTCCACCAAAACGACTCGCTGCACGACAAGCAGCGCTAGAAAGCGAATCATAATCTTTTTCGGCGCCAAAAATTAATGTTGCACCTCGTTTGGCAATCCAATAACCAACCTCTTCAGCCACTTTTTGCAGCTGTTTAGTATATTTAAGATCGGCACTAGAGCCCATAACACCAATTTGTATTTTTCTATTAATTTTCATAATACTTATCGTTAAATAATAATTATCTATAATTGATTAGATAAAAAAGAGACTGAAAGTAAAATATTACTTTTCTACTTTCAGCATTATTTTTAAACAACCATTAATGCCCCTCGTAGAATCCAGCATTAGGATCCCTTAATGAATCTATTACTAAAAATTTAATTTTTTTATGAGACAGTCTGGGATATTCTTTTCTATATTGCTTATATCTTTTCTTAGCTTCTCTTGTTTCATTTTTTGCACTGATCAACCAAATAATAAAATAGAGCGCAAAAAAAATTAATATAATTATTAGCATTATTACTTTCATCTAAAGACCTTTTTTGATAGTATTTATTTTAAAAACCCCTCTCGCTTTGAGAAGGGTTGGGAATGGTGTTTAATAAAAATTACACAACACACCTCACCGCTTCAAGCGAGAGTTGGAAACTAAATTTTGATGATGGTTAATAAATAAATTCATAAATATTATTACTAATAAATACACTACTTTTTTGTGTTTCCGTTCTTTGTATCAATGTGTTAACACATTGATACAAAGAATAAAATTAACACAAGCCAATCATTTTAATTTATTTTAATAACCCAAGTCGCCCCAAAACTAATTTATATCCACCCATTCCCTGATTCAACCAATGAGCCACCCTAGCCACGGTGGTAGTACTCATACCCAATTCTTCAGCAATTTCACGGTAATCACGATCACGCGCCAGCATTTTTACAACTTGAAATCGATCCGACATATCTACTAATTCATCAGGTGTGCACAAATCACGCATAAAACGCTTAATTTCATCTTTGTTCTTTAATTTAAGCATGGCGGTAAACAATTCATCGGCCGATGCACTATTCCATTTTTTAGCTTTTTTCATACAATAATCAACAAATCGTTAAAATACTCTGTATCACTGTGTTAATACACTAACACAAGATATTTTTATTGTCAAACAAATACCTGTGGATAACTTTTCAAAAATAAAAAGGCACTAAATTTACGTGCCTTGTCGTTTAAAAAAACAATTTTAATTGATACATACTCTTAGCAAAAATAATGTTAAGGAAATATATTAGTCAATTATCTGCGGCTCCGAAAAATGAAATAGTTTATCAGGATCCTTAAGGGAACTGTCCGGCACAGGTATTGGATAACCAATATACAAATCCTTTTGCCAATTAATCGGCGCCCGCGGACAATTAACTATAAAAATTTTTGACCTATCGCGGGAAAATGATAACCTTGTATTTCCCCAAATACCTATAACCATAAATAGTAAAATATATGCCAACAATAACCCAATTAATTGATTTTTCATCTTATCACCTTTTTGTAAATGAATGTGAGTTGTTAAATAACGTTATTATACTTTTATTATAACACTATAAGGAAAATAGACAAATTGATTAAAATACGTTAATATAAACCATATGTTGAAGCAATTTGACCCCCAACTAAAGTCATTAATTAATTCCGAACTTACGCGCCAACGCGAGGGATTAGAAATGATTCCGAGTGAAAATTTTACATCCCTAAATGTTTTAGAAGCACTTGGTTCAATCCTCACCAATAAATACTCTGAAGGTTACCCAGGTAAACGTTATTATGGGGGTAATGAATTTATTGATCAAATAGAAAATTTAGCGCGCGACCGAGCTAAAGAACTTTTTGGTGTAGAGCACGTGAATGTTCAACCCTACTCAGGCTCACCAGCCAATATGGCAGTTTATTTTGCCTTGCTTAATCCGGGTGACACTGTACTCGGGTTAGAACTAGCTCAAGGCGGGCATTTAACTCATGGTTATAAATTAAACTTTTCCGGCAAATACTATAAGGCAGTAAGTTATGGTGTCGATCCACAAACTCATTTACTAAATTACGATAGTATTCGCGAAATCGCTTTGCGGGAAAAACCAAAAATGATTATTTGTGGCGCCACGGCTTACCCGCGACAAATTGATTTTGCGGCTTTCCGAAAAATCGCCGATGAAGTTCAAGCTTATTTATTAGCTGATATTTCTCATATTTCTGGTTTAATAATTGCTGGAGTTCACCCCTCGCCTATTCCTTATGCCGACGTGATAACTACCACTACTCATAAAACCTTACGCGGTCCACGTGGGGCAATGATTTTAGTACCAAAAGTTACTGATCGTTTCCACGATCTTTATCACCCAACTTCCAAACGAAATTTAGCTGAACTAATTGACGCCGCAATTATTCCCGGGCTTCAAGGCGGCCCACATAATCATCAAACCGCCGCGATTGCGGTAGCTCTCAAAGAAGCGACTACTCCAGAATTTAAAAATTATGGCACTCAAATTGTAAAAAATGCAAAAAGTTTAGCTGAATCACTAACTCAAAATGGCGCCAAACTTATTACTGGTGGTACCGATAATCATTTAATTTTAATGGACGTTTCGCCATTTAATTTATCTGGCAAACAAGCTGAAATTTTGCTGGATAGTATTGGCATAACAGTTAATAAAAATTTAATTCCTTACGATACACGCCCACCGCTTGACCCATCGGGTATTCGTTTGGGCACACCAGCCCTTACGACTCGTGGTTTTACCGAAAACGATATGGTAGTAGTTGGTGAAATAATTAGTAGCATACTTAAAAATCCTGAGTCAACCGACGTTAAAAATAAAGCACAGCAAAAAATAAAAAAACTAACTAAATTACATCCACTTTATCCAGAGTTATAGAATTTAGAAGCTAGAATACCCGCCTGCCAAAGCTATTTACCTAAGTTACGGCAAGATGATTGTTAAGCTTAAGTTAATTGTCAAAAATTATAAAACTAAGTTGCGATTAGCGGCGGACAGGTAGAATCTAGAATTTTATCTACACTTCTAGAAATTCCCTACCTACCGGCAGGCAGGTAACTTCTAGATTCTAGATTCGAAACAATTATTAATTGCCAAACGAATAGTATTTTATCAAAAACTTTTTAGACACCACACAAATATGAGCATACTGATCAACGGCCGAGCTTTGGCTGATACTCTACTACTAGAGTTAAAAAATAAAATTAGAGAGCTATCATTTACTCCTACTTTAGGAGTTATTTTGATTGGTGATGACGAGGCCTCACATTTATATGTAAACTTAAAAATCAAAGCAGCCGAAGAAGTTGGTATTAAAGTTGATAAGAAAATATTACCTAAAACTATAAGCGAAAATGAAGTGTTGCAAATTATTAATGACTTTAATTTTCGGATAGATATTAATGGCATTTTAATTCAATTACCACTACCCACCCCACTTGATGAAGATAAAATTATTAATGCCATGTCACCCGAAAAAGATGCCGACGGTTTTCATCCGACTAATTTAAAACTACTAGCTGATGATAAACCTTATTTAATTCCCGGGCTGGTTGAAGGTATTATTAAATTAATAGAACAACCGCAAGTACCACTCCAAAATAAAACTGCGGCGCTACTGGTAAATAGTGAAATTTTTGCTAATCCGCTTAAAAAAATACTAGGTGAACGTGGAATAATTTGCCAAATTTTAAATCAACCCAATTCTACAATTTTAAGAACGGCTGATATTATTGTATCAGCGCTTGGACAACCCAATATAATAAAGAGTGAAGATATAAAAGATGGCGCGATTGTAATAGATGTCGGCACAACTAAAGTTAATGGGCGACTACTAGGAGATGTTGACGCTGAAACTTTAATTAATAGAAGTATTTATTTAACACCTGTACCCGGTGGAGTAGGGCCAATGACAGTAGCTATGCTACTTTGGAACGTTTATAATTTGGCGACAAAAAAATAGGCGACACTTAAAATTGTGTCGCCGTTTTATTCTTTATTGTTAGTGCAGGCCTACGAAAGCAACAATAATCAATACTTTTGGTTAGCCAGAGGCTGTTAGCCAGTATGTTTTTTCAACTATGATTATCGTCTTACTGCGATTCTCTTTTTTTTGTTTTTCACTTCATGAAAATCCTAGAAATTGACATAAAGCTGGTAAATCTCCATTACTGACCAAAGGCAGATGGAGGCCCAAACTACATTAACTCCTTATTTAAAAGAGCTAAAAAGATTGTTTTTTACAGCAACGCTCAAAACTAACTAACATTAAAGAACAATTTAGTATAAGTAAATTAATACAAAATATTAATATTGTCAAGCGCGATGGAGACCCCAATGCTAAACATTGGGGTTTGACGTCTATTTA
>JBBTZY010000028.1:0-4371 GCA_038061115.1 Patescibacteria group bacterium
AAACAATATTAGTTTAATGTAAAATCTAGTTGTATCTATATGTTAAAGTGTTCTAATGATTAAATGATCTAATGTAACTATGTCCGTTCTCCCCTCACTCAACTCTATAAAAATCGGTTTGAATATTCTAGTTAACGACGAGCCGTACTTAGTGCTCGAGGCGTCTTTTATGCGCACCGCCCAAAGAAAACCAGTGATGCGTACCAAATTGCGGAGCCTTTTAAATGGTAAAATTTTAGAACAAACTTTTAAACCGGGTGATAAAGTAGAAGAAGCCGATATGTCACGCGTTAAAGCCAGTTTTTTGTATGGCGATGCCGGGGCCTGTCATTTTATGAATCAGGAAACTTTTGAGCAATTTGATTTTCCGCGTGAGGCACTAGGCGAGCAAGTGGGTTACTTAAAAGACGGTGTAGAGGTAAACATTATGAATTTTAATGGCGTGCCACTTAATGTGGAACTACCTAAAAAAGTTACTTTAAAAGTGGTGGAAACTCCGCCTGGTACCCGTGGCGATACCGCCACTGGTGGCTCAAAAATTGCTAAACTGGAAACCGGCATCAGCATCAACGTTCCCCTATTTATTAAAAACGATGAAATGATTATTGTGAATACTGATACGGGCGACTATGTAGAACGGGCTTAAATTAAATTATAAAAAGTAACCCTTAATTTATTAAAGGGTTGTTTTTTTAATTATTAAGTGTTATTATAAAAATAAATAATAAACTAATTCACATATAAACAAAGATATTTAACAAGGAGAATAAATGTCTGAAGAAAAACAAAAACCTGAAAAACTTACTTGGATTGATCCTGCTACGGGAAGATCAATATTTACGGAAGATTATATAAACTTCCGAATAGATATACTAGGCCCAATCGACCCACAAGCAAAATCCTACCATGACGGAACAGGAATTGAAGGAAATATGTTTGGAATTACAAAAGTCAATGGAAAAAGAGTTGAAAATTCAAAAGTAAACGAAGTAATAAGACAATTTATCGAAGATTGGAAAAAAGAACATCCAGACGGACTGCCATAAAAAATATAAAATACTAATGTAAAACAAGCCAACTTTAATCGCAAGTTGGTTTTTTATTTCCAAAAATTTTGATAAACAAAATAAAATACCACGACCGCAATAATTAATAGGCCGACACCAACATAAAAACCAGCATTTTTAAATTGTCTTTGACGCGAAATTTTAAACCACCAATAAATTTGTCCGAGTACTGCCAAACTGATAATGAAATATAATAAATATCCAGCCCAATTTTTCATAACCGCTCCACCCAGTAGTAAAAAATGAAAAATAATCCCGATTTCGGCTAAGTAAACAAAACGCTGAATAAATTTCCAGCGTTGTGGCGTTAACTTACGCATCGCAAAGTCACTCGAAATAATTGCAATGATAAATAAAATAACATAGCTAATGGCACCAAACACCAATGGATTTTTAAATGGATTTAAAGTAGGAAAAGCTACCGCTAAATCAAAATTAACCAGCTTTAGAACCGTGCCGACATGGAAAAATATTAAAATAAATCCGGTGACACCTAAATAACGCCTAATTCTCCAGTACTGCGCTAATCGCGGATAAAATTTAAAAATTATACTCAAAAAAAGTGCTGTACCAATAACAGTAGTTCCAGCGATACCAAAACTCCTAATTAAAGATAATTGCAATTCTCCCGGATTAACTAAGTAGTAGAAAAATAAAAATTCTAGGTACCAAAAAATAGCCACAGACAATGCGACTATTAATATTTTTGGATAGTGACGAGGTTTGGTAATTTCAAAATCTTCAGTCATAAACATTAAAATTTCAAATGTCAAAATCCCAATGTCAAATCAAATTCTAAATCCAAATTCTCAACAGTTGTGCCGCCCTGTCGTAGGGTTTGTACAGAGCGCAAGGCAAACGAGCGTCCGGTGAGGCCGTGTTGTGGTCGCTGTGCACCCGCCTGCCGAAGCTGTTTCCCTAAGTTAATGTATGATAATTATTATACTCGAATTAATTATTAGAAATACTGATACTAAGTTGGGCTAGCGGCGGGCAGGTAGGCCGAACCAGCTCGTTTGACGAGCACTGTTCAAACCCGGAGACATAGGCCGCGATTCTTGGTTACTTCTATTAAAGAAGTAACAAAATAAAAAATAATTAATTTTCTGGATTCCCGCCTTCCTCCTTCGCTAAAGCTACGGCAGGACACGTCGCGGGAATGACAGTTGAGAGATTGCTTCGTCATTCCGCTTCGCTACATTCCTCGCAATGACGTTACGCTTTCGCTTGATCCACCCTCCCCTGTTTCACTTTCACCCAAACCGCTTTTTTAATTTCCTCAATTACTTTAGGATTGGCTTTGAGATATGTTTTAGCTTGTTCGCGACCAACACCGAGCTTTACTTCACCAAAACTATAAGTGTTGCCAGATTTTTTAACTATATCATATTGCACACCAGTATCTACAGTATCACCCGACACTGAAATACCATCGTTATACAACAAATCAAACTCCGCGGCTTGAAAAGGTGGAGCCACTTTATTTTTAACGATTTTGACGCGTACACGATTACCAATCATTTGATCACCTTGCTTAAGTTGACCAATGCGACGAATTTCTACTCGCACCGAACAATAAAATTTAAGTGCCATACCACCGGTAGTAGTTTCTGGGTTGCCAAAAAATACACCAATTTTCATGCGAGTTTGATTCAAGAAAATAATCACGGTTTTACTTTTAGAAACAATCGCTGTAAGTTTACGTAAAGCTTGGCTCATCAACCGTGCGTGAAGTCCCATATGCGAATCACCCATATCGCCTTCTATTTCGGCTTTATGTGTAAGCGCCGCCACTGAATCAACTACAATTACATCTACCCCATTAGAACGCACGAGTGTTTCTACAATATCTAAGGCCTGTTCGCCAGTATCGGGCTGGGAAATTAATAAATCATCAACATTCACACCTAATTTTTTAGCGTAAATTGGATCAAGGGCGTGTTCGGCATCTACAAAAGCGGCAATACCACCCATTTTTTGCACCGAAGATACAACATACAAAGCGAGAGTTGTTTTACCTGAGGCCTCAGGTCCAAAAATTTCCACGATTCTGCCGCGTGGCATACCACCAGCGCCTAGTGCTATATCAATTGATAAACAAGTAGTCGGAATAACTTCCACTGTCATGGCTTGCGCTTCACCTAGTCGCATAATTGAGCCCTCGCCAAATTTTTCTCTGATTTGATCAATGGCAAGTTGCGCCGCTTTACCGCGCTCAGATTGCACTGAAGACGATTTATTTTCTTTTTCTTTCATATGGTTATAGTTAAAAGTTAATTATTAAATAAAAAATCTAAAACATTGCTTATTTTAAAATCTTTACTTATTGCCTCGAATCTACCTGCCGGCAGGCAGGGAATCACGAATTAAGAATCAAGAATTTTATTTATGGTCGTGATTCGTGATTCTTTATTCGTAATTCGAGACACATTAAATTCAGTAGACAACTCTAACTAATCAAGGCAATCTATTTAAAGGTATATCACCAACCGCCTGTTGATCCGGCACGTATAAAATCTGTCTAGTAACTTCCACCTTCCTACCTAAACTCTTAGTAGCTGAAACAGTAACAGTGTTAATACCAGCTGTTAAGGGAATTTGCGCAATAAATTTACCTGTTTCACTTACCCCTACTGGTGCATTATTAATCGTAATCGCAGTGCCCGCCCGTGAACTACCTTCTACCGTGACACTGGCTTCTGTAGTTGTAAAATCTTGAACTGGATTGATTAAATTAAGTTGGGGTGGCCAAAAAGTTGTCCAACCCGCCCATAATAAATAAATTAAAAATAACGAACCCGCCGCATATAAAGCGCGAGTTCGCCACGGGAAATGTTTAGTTGCCTGATCAACCAATTCTTCACCAGGTTGATGTTTTATTTTACCACTTGATACTTTACGGAAGAGTGGTTCGGCTGGTACTTCTAAAAAGTTAGCATACTGACGAATAAAAAATTTACGGTAAGCGCCAGTTGGTAAAACTTGCCAATTACCTGCTTCCATCGCTTCTAAGTAATGTGGTGGTAATTTTAGAATTTTACTAATTTCCAAACAACTCAAACCAAGCTTAAGGCGCGCTTCAATTAAAACACCACCTGGATTTATACCGGCGATTGGTTGGGTGGAAAAGTTGACCATAAAATATAAAATCCTAAATAAATCCAAATTGTTTAATTTTCAATTTACAATTCTCAATTTTCAATCAATTACACAATTATCAATTTTTCAATTATTTGTTTGAACCATTGAGTCATTGAAAATTTATTGGAAATTGTAAATTGATCATTGAAAATTTTAAACACTA
>JBBTZY010000029.1:0-2649 GCA_038061115.1 Patescibacteria group bacterium
TCGGTCACACTTATTAATGAGCTAATGCGGCTTGTCCACGGATGAGGCGGAGGTAACTTTATTCTATGGCGCTATATTTAACGCTTTTGCCTATATTTACTTACAAAAAAATACCTAGCCAAATATGAAAATTTGGCTAGGATTAGAGAAAATCTATTTTGTTACTTCTTTAGTAGAAGTAAGGAAGAATCGCGGCCTATGTCTTCGGGTTTGAACAGTGCCCCGCCTTGCCGAGGCAGGTCGTCAAACGAGCTGGCTCAAGCTATGCATAGCGACCACAGACACGCTTGAGCCGAACGCTCGTTTGACTTCCGCTCTGTACAAACCCTACGACGAGGCCGCAACTATTGTTTAGTCACTATTTTTATGATAGGATAATCAAACATTATGACTAACTTCTGGACCAAATTACCTAAACCAATTTTAGCGCTTGCCCCGATGGCCGGAGTGACTGATTTTGCGTTTCGACAAATGTGTAAAAGTTATGGGGCGGATGTTATTTATACTGAATTTGCTTCGGCCAATGCTTTAGTGTATGAAAATGCTAAAACCAAAGATATGATTAAATTCGCACCAACTGAACAGCCAGTGGTTTGTCAGATTTTTGGTAATCAACCCGAAATGTTTTTTAAAGCCGCTAAGATTTTGGAAGAAATGGGTTTTGCTGGGGTAGATATAAATTTTGGTTGCCCAGCATACAAAGTGGTAAAAACTGGTGGCGGAGTGAGTTTAATGCGTAATTTAAATTTGTGTTACGAAATCGTGCAAGCCACTTGTGAAGCAGTAAAAATTCCCGTATCTATAAAAATACGAGCCAGCATTCGTCATAATCAGGATACAAAGGATAAGATAGAAACAGATGATTCCGAACGTCATTGCGAAGACGAAGCCCGCAGGCGAGGACGTGGCAATCTCGCAATTAATTCATTAAACGTGAGGTCGCCACGCTCGTCTGCTGACTCGCTCGCGATGACAAACTGCGATACTGTAACCGCGGTTGATTTGGTTAATAAAATTGGGAAACTACCCGTGGGCGCGATTATGATTCACGCTCGTTCGTTTGAACAACCTTTTGATGGCGAACCAAAACTTGAAATTTTAAGTGAAGTGCGAAAAGTTTGGGCCGGAATTTTAATTGCCAATGGCGGTATTTACACACCGGAAAAAGCCAAGGAGATTTTAGAAACAACTGGAGTAGATGGGATTGGTTTGGCGCGTGGCGCGTGGGGGCATCCTTGGTTATTTAAGCAAATTAGAGATTATTTAAAAACTGGTGAGTATCAAACGCCAGTTTGGAATGAAATTAAGAAGGATATAATTAAACACGCGCAACTTGCTTTTGAGAATAGCGGTACACACGGTTTAATTGAATTACGCAAGCATTTAGGTTGGTATGTGAAAGGGTTTTCTAATGCTTCAGAAATACGGGGAATATTAATGAAAACAAAAACACTTGATGAAATCAAAAGTGTTTTGGGAAAAATTTAGGATATATTATGTTTTTTTGGATTCCCGTCTTCCTTCTTCGCCAAAGGCTACGGAAGGACAAGCCGCGGGAATGACAAATTAGTTTAGGTGTTTGGGAAGAATTCAACCACTAATCGTCGAGTGCGAGTGGTTTGTATTTTTTTACTTAACTCACTTAAATCTCCAGCCGGCCAACTATCAACCACTGTCAGTAAAATATCAGCAATTGTTTTAGATTTATCAGAATTTATTCTGTCATTAAAAACTGTTATCAATGTGCCCATATTACTCTCTATCCATTCATCTAAATAATCAGCGCAAAAATTTCCATGCTCGCCATCCTCCCTTAAGCTTTGCGACAATCTAAAAATCAACATAGAAAATTCCTGGGTATCTGTTTCGCGAATTAAATTAGTTAATTGGTCTATGTTGGGAAATTCCTTTAAGCCAATTTTATCCATATCAGTTGTGACACTATTACCTAAAATTTCATGACTTGAAGCGTTTTCGCGATGCTTCACTTCATCGGCTGTAAATTGAGTATTGTTAGTTTCACTCATATATATTCAAGATAGCAGATTAGGTAAAAAAATAAAGCCCGCTGGAAATTTGCGGGCCCTTTAGTTATGAAAGCTATAAATTAAGGGAAATTAAGAGGTAATTCAATAATTGAATTTGGCACCCATCTTAAATTCACATCAATTGCGCCTAACATGCCAACTAAACCATGTTTTATAATTGTGTTTTTAAAACTACTACCTAATTTTTCACAGATAGTATAAAACGTATTTTGATCATGGTCGGGGTTACCAGTCAGGTTTAATTTTTGTGATTCAATATCACATGGATGTAAATTAGATTTTTCCAAAAACAAATTTAAAAATTCATATTGCTCTTGAGACAAATTCTGTTGAGCGGAATCATTTAATTGTTTCAGGATGATCTGGAAGTACTGTTTATCCAATGTTGTTGGGTAAACTTTCAGGTGATAAAGTATTTGAAGTAACGCTAAAGAATTAGCTCTTAGCATTTATTCTCCTTTGTTTTATTTTGGTTTTTGATTATGTTAATTATTGATTTGGTTTTGTTTCAGATAAGTTTATATTAAAAATCATTTTGTGTCAAGAGTACGCTTTAGCTCATTGAAACTGCAACCGTAGTACTAGCGGTTAGCTCATAAAT
>JBBTZY010000030.1:0-12953 GCA_038061115.1 Patescibacteria group bacterium
ATTAGTATCTCTTAAGGAAATTATCCCTTCTGATCGGGCTAAAGAAATTTCTGCAATCAGTGGTAAAGATCCCCGCATTGTTGAGCTTATGTTAAAAGAATCAACTATTCTCGAAGTTAAACCTGGTGTAGTTGTGACTCGTCATAGATTAGGATTTGAGTGTACAAGTGCTGGAATTGATAGAGCGAATACTGGCAATCCAAGTGATGAATTAGTTTCGCTCTTACCAAACGACCCAGATCAAAGTGCTCGTAAAGTAAGTGATACAATATTTCAAGAGATGGGTAAGAGAGTTGGAGTTGTCATCAATGATTCATTTGGAATCAATGGTAGGTATGGCTCTATCGGGCTCGCGATTGGTTTGGCAAATATGCCAGGACTTATTGAACAAAGTGGTCGCAAGGATCTTTATGGCAAAAGTCGTAATGTAAAAATATCTTTTGTTGATGAAATCGCCGCCGCTGGATCATTACTTATGGGTCAAGCCGATGACGCTTTGCCGGTTGTTTTAATACATGGGCTTTTGTACGAACCACAAAATGGTAAACTTAGTGATGTGGTTGCGAATAATTAAGGCGTCTATTTATAAGAAATAACAAAAATATATAAGGTAACTTCGGTTGCCTTTTTTTATAGTCAATTATAATTACATACTCTTGACGCCTAAAATGATAAGGTGTAAGGTTTAGTCATAAAAATCGTACTTTATTATAACAAACAAGGGTCAAAAAAGGCCTTTAAAAAAGATAAAAATGCACGTGTAGCTCAACTGGTTAGAGCAACGGTCTCCAAAACCGATGGTTGCGGGTTCGATTCCTGTCACGTGCGCTTTTTTCATACATTCATTTATTATAAAAGGATAAAACAATGATTATTAATGCATCACAATCTTATTATTGGTGTTGGCGTTGCGGTTTACGTTTTGGGATATCAGCACAAACTGGTGAGGTAGTGTGTCCAAAATGTTTCTTACACGTAGCAACAGCTGGAAGTAAACTTTGGTTAGCTGATATGGCTTGGTGTTCATCGTGCAATTTTTTCTTTGGCATAGTTGAAATAGTAGGACGTGAACCAGAGTGTCCAGTTTGTCATAATTTACCAAATGGTAAACAATCAATCAGTAGTTTGAGTAAATTGTTTCAACAACAATCAACGGCGAAAGGATTATTATGTTGTACCCACAGTTAATAGAAATACAGCGTTTGGCTAATTGGTCTGATGAAAACTTTGAAACACTCAAACAAAAAGGTTTAAATGAAGTTCAAATGGCGCGTTACTTTTTAAGTACATCTCAAACTGATGTGCCACCACTTACTTCCGAAACAGTGGAACGTTATCTTACCACTTTAAATACAAGAAATTAAATAAATTATTCAATCACATATTAAAAGGAAATTACAATGATACGCAGGATATTAACAGGTATGCGTACTACTGGACGCTTACATTTAGGGCACTATGTTGGTGCGCTACAAAATTGGTTAGAATTGCAAAACGAATATGAATCCTATTTTTTACTAGCTGACATTCAAGCTCTTTCCACACACTTTGATCGTGTTGAGGGGTTAGAAGATTCAGTACGTCAGGTAGTAATTGATTGGCTTTCAGTGGGTCTTAATCCACAAGCTTCGTCATTTGTTTTGCAATCAAAGGTACCCGAATACTACGAACTAACTTCTTACTTCACTTTTTTAGTGAGTATGGGTGCGCTTGAAGGCAATCCTACTCTTAAAGATGAAATAAAAGCTTATGGGTTATCGCAAGTTAATCTTGGTTTTATGATGTATCCAGTATCACAGGCGTCTGATGTATTGCTTTTAAGTCCGATTTCACCACAGCCAGGAGATGAATTATTAGTTCCGGTGGGAGAGGATCAGTTAGCACATATTGAGCTAACACGCGATATAGCGCGGTTGTTCAATCGACAATACAGTCCAATTTTTATTGAACCAAAAACTAAGGTAGGCAGAATACCACGTTTAGCGGATTTGTCTGCGAGCGGAAAAAAGATGGGTAAGAGTACCAATAATGCTATATTTCTATCTGACACGCCAACAGAAGTTCAAGAAAAAGTTCGTCAAGGTATGACCGATCCTGCCAAAATTCGCAGAGGTGATTCGGGTAATCCAGATGTTTGTCCAATCTTTTCTTATCATAAACTTTTTCAACCCACCGAAATGGTTGAAGAAGTTTATGCTGGTTGTCGTGCCGGGTCATTGGGCTGTGTTGAGTGTAAGGCTAAATTAGCCACAGCGCTTAATACAATGCTTGATCCTATTCGCGATAATCGTAGCAAGATTGAACAGCATCCTAATTTGGTTACCGAAGCAATTATGGTTGGAACAGAAAAAGCGCGTGATGTAGGTAAGGTTACTATGGAGGCAGTTCGCCACGCTATGCATCTTGATTATCCATCAATTTTAGGTAATAAATTATTTGATTTATCACCTTGAAGTAAATAATTATTAGTAGTAAATAACATATTAAAAAAAGAAAGTGAGTAAAAATCATGTCAAACATACATAATTTACTTGACGGTAAGTGGCCTTGGTGCGGTACCACTGATACCGAATTAGAGCACGTACTCCGTGTAATGCATCATAATAATGGCGAATGGGATGTTCAACCAATTTTAGGATTTCCTAGTATGTCGCCTCATCCATTAGGTATTCATGCTTTTAATATATTTCAATCTCAGCACACTAACGCCATCTTGACTCATACTCGTGGTAAGGGTGAAAAAGGTTTTGGTGGTGTACAAAAACTGGAGAAAGATGTTATTAAAATGACAGGGAATTTATTGGGTGATGATAATGTTGATGGGTATATAACTCCAGGCGGAACTGAAGCCAATATAATGGGCTTGTGGATTGGACGAGAAAAATTAAGAAGTGAAACAAAAGATTGTAAGTCGCCAATTGCTGTTTTAGCTTCGCCAGCTAGTCATTATTCACTTTGGAAAGCTTGTAATGTGCTTGATTTAGGCGAAGGTAAATGGGAGCAATGTTCCAGTTGTGTTGATTGGTTGAAAGGCAAAGAAGATGAATTAGTTGGTTTTAAACCAGAACATGTGTCACATATCTTTAAACCCAATCAAGACGGTAGTGGATTACATTTGGTGCCTTGTAATGAAATCGGTCAAATTGATGTGGCGGTTTTAGAATCTACAATCAGATCGCTTTATCAGAAAAATGGTATTAGATGTTTTATCATATTTGCTAATGAGGGTACAACATTAACTGGCGCGATGGATGATACATTGGCTATTGGTCACCTCATAACTAAATTACGTAGGGAGTGGAATGGTAAAGTAAAATTCTATTTCCATGTTGATGCGGCTTATGGCGGATTAATATATCCTTTCCTTGAACCTAATCGGACAAGAGCTTTACAAATACCAGAAGTTGATTCAGTAACAGTTGATCCTTATAAAATGGGGCAATGTCCAATTGCTGAAGGTATTTTTCTGTGTCGCAAGGATCATCAGAAATATATTGAACGTCCAGCTGGTTACGTGCAATACGAACGCGATGATACTTTATGTGGTTCAAGATCGGGTGCTTATGGTGCAGCTTGTTGGACAGTATTTCGTCATGAAGGCGCTGAAGGGTTCACTCGTCTTCATACCGCTGCTGCTGTTGAAGCAAAGTATCTTCATAGTCGTTTAGAAAATGTGGCGCAGATTGAATTGGTTCCACAACAACTTAATATGGTGGCTTTTTATTTATCGCGTGATTTATCTCGTGATATTTTGAAAAGAATTCGTGACGAAGTTGAACATAAATTTATAACGATGTGGAGTTGGTTTTATACTGATCCGGAAAATCCCGATGTTCATCCGCAAAGATTGATGAAATGCGTTATCACTCGTGATGTACACCAAGAATGGATTGATTCTTTTGTTGGCGTGTTACGTGGTATTTTGGGATCAAAAACAAAATAAATCATGAAAAATCAATCATAACGGGTTCTCAATTAATTTGGGTACCCGTTTTTTATTTCGTCAAAGTATTGACAGGAAAATTGAATTATGATATTTTAATAAGAAAGTGTTAATTAACAATTGAATACAACAATATAGAAAAGAAAGTGGAATCATGATTAAATTAATTGTCACAGATATTGATGGCTGTATATATGATAAAAATAAGCTAGTTACTAATCTTATTAATCAATTAAAAATCCTCAAAAATAAAGGGATATATTGTACTTTTGCTACAGGTATGGGTATTAAGCGTATTAATTATAAAATTGATTTTAAACCCAACTGCGCAATGATTGTAGAAGATGGTGGTAGGATTATTTCGCCAGAAGGTGAAACAATTATTGCCCATCCATTTTTGGCCGATGATTTGGTTGTTTTGCAGTCGATGTTAGAGCAGTCAAAAATTTCTATGGTAGCGTTTGCATGTTTAACTAACCAAAAGTATATTTGTTTAGCTAAGGATGATAAAGCTTTACAAACTATAAAGAATGGCTTGGCGGTATCGGATGTTGTAATTACCGATAATGCAGAGAGTTTTATAGAATATGCTTTGCAATTTGGTTGTACTAGAGTGTCAATTTTTGCACGAGAAAATTCTAATTTTGTATATGACACTAGATTACGTTGTGTTAAAAATTTAGACCACATTAATATTACGATTCGTGGCGTAGATAAGGGCACCGCTCTAATAGAATTGATTAATTTATTGGAAATAAATTTACAAGAAACATTAGTTATTGGCGATGATTTTAATGACATACCAATGTTTAGTCTGCCAGTGGGTTTTAAAATTTCAGTTAGTAATCGTTCACCTCAATTACTAGCTTTAGCTACACACCAAGTTGAAAATCCAGATCAATTATCTGAAGTAATTTTAAAAATTATTGATCAACAAAAATGAAAATAATAGAGGTTAAATCTTATAAACTTGATTTTTAACCTCTTTTTTATTATACTTATTCTGTTATGTTAAAGGATAAGAATTATGTTTTAACTATAGATATCGGTGGTAGTAAAACAGAGATTTGTTATTTTAATAAATCCCTTAGTTGTTTGGCGAGTAAAATATTGCCGACTAGTGCAATAAAACGGCAAGGTTATCTTAATTTACGGTTATTGGCAGATGTTTTACAACCTCATTTAAAATATCAAAAGATTGGTTTGGCAATTAAAGGTATTGTGTTTAATGGCAATTTGTTGTCTAGTTCTTTGTTGGGTAATGCGAATCGTAAGGATATATTGTTAGGTATTAAAAAATTGTTTGGCTCAGGGGTTACTTTAATAAATGATGTAGAAGCAATGGCTATGGCAGAAAAAAAATTTGGCATTGGTAAGAATGAGTCAGATTTTGTTTTATTAAATTTAGGCACCGGCGTGAGAATTATTTGTGTTTATGATGGTAAATATCAAATCGGCGCTCACGGTGTAGCCGGCGAGATTTCACATTTGCCTATGATAGAATATAACGCTCAGGCGCCAATTGAATCATTTATTAATCAAATTGCTTATTTATTATTAAATATCAGTGCTTTTTATGATCCAATTGTTATTGTTTTAAATGGTGGTGTGATTCAAAATAAAAAATTATTATTGCCTAAAATAATAGCTAAGTACAAATCTATCTTACCCCCACAAACTAAGCCCGCAAAAGTGGTAATTTCTGGACTAAAACACGCTGCTTGTTTGGGTGCAGCCTTAGCAACTAGACGTAGTAATTAAATTATTACCCCTTGACAGGATTTATAGTAGTGATAAGATGTAGTTACACTTTAAAAGTGTAAAATCTTTGACCGGGAATAGTAGGTAGAGTAAATTCAGTGCTAGAGAGGGGAGGATGGTGAAATCTCCCTCTGAAAACTCTATTGAATGGCCCCGCGAGATGTAAGCCGAAATTTCGCTAAAGTTGGCGAAAAGTAGTACTTACCGGTAACCCTCCGTAATCAAGGGGAATAAGCGTGTTGTACTAAACAAAGCGCTTAAAAGTGATCCAGTGTTTATATTGGATAATGAAGGTGGTACCACGAAGGTTTAAGACCTCCGTCCTTTAAACAGCATAGCTTTGGCTATGCTTTCTGAGGGATAGGGGTTTTTTGATTGCCCTTTAACAATTTATAAATAAATAATTATCAAAAATAAAATAAAGTGAAAGTCATGAATAAAAAAATTATCCTTGTGGTATGTTCAGGGAATATGTTTCGTTCCCCAATTGGTGCTTTTTGTTTAAATAGAGTTCTTGTTAGAGAAGGTTTAAATGATACAATTGAAGCCACTTCACGTGGTATTCAAGGACTAGGCGGTACAATACCGCCTAAAGGAAAAAATTTAATGGATTATCCGCTTGAATGGTCAAATTCGCAAAACGAATTCATTCGTTCTGGTATTGATATTAATAATCATCGCGCATCTATAATAACTGAAGATGCCCTTAACAATGCTGCATTAATATTAGCAATGGATTGGAGTATTCTTTACAGTAGATCAAATAGTTTGCTAAAACTTTTTCCTGCCCATAGTTGGAAGATGAGACTCTTTAGTGAACTTAATGGATTGATCAGTAATATTGAAGATCCATTCGGACAGGTTGAATTAATTTCGTACACCCGAGTAATTCAATTGATAGATAATATAACACAACATAGTACCGCTTATATTAAACAGTGGATGGCTAATATACAAAACTAAAAAAATAGGAGAAAAATCATGAAAAAATATATAGTATCAGTAATTTGTTTAGGTAATATGGCGCGCTCACCAATAGCCGCCTATTGCTTAAATAGAGAAATTGCTAAGCATAAAATGAACAATAATGTAATAGTGTTGTCAAGGGGAATTACTGGTTTGGCCAATACTAATCCCAATAAATATACACACCCTAAATACTATGTGGAAGTTTGGAAACATCTCGAGCCATTATTAAAAAGGTATAAGATTAATTTAGATGGCCATCATTCAAGAGTAGTAACTGAAACTCATCTTAATAAAGCTGTTCTTGTGTTGCCTGTCCATAGTAATGTTTTACACCGTACCCCAAATGGTCTCAAAGAACTCTTCCCCCATTATACTTGGAAAATGCGTTTACTGAGAGAATTAGTTGGTAAATACCAAGACATAGAAGATATTGGTGAAAGTACTTCGACGCATGAGTTTCGTGATTGTATTGAAATTATTGATGAAACAGCACGCTTGGGAGTAGGCTACATATTTGATTGGATTGACAACATTGAAAAAAATAAACAAATAATAATCAACCAACGAAAAGGAAAGCAATGAAAATTTATGTAAACAAAGAAGAATTTATGCAATACGTTAAGTTACAGAATGGGGCGTTATCGATTGATGGCTTGGAAAGTAAAGTAATACCACTTCAAAAAGTTCTTTACCTAATAAAGCCGTTGTTGAATATTAACCAAATAACGCACCATTGTTCGCTTGATGAAAAAATATGGTCTATATTTTGTTCGCCACAAATTAGACGTGGCTCAATGGACAATTTAAGTAGTGCCGATGTAATTCAATATCGCAGTAAAATAGCGGCTTGTATTAAAAAAGAGGAACCAATAAAAATGATTTTTATTGCTTTTCCTTTTAAATCTTATTACAACCCACTAAAAACTAACCGACATTTACCAGATTTAGGTGAACTATATTTTTTACGACGTTTATTGCAAATTAATGCTTCAGTGTCTTTGATATATCCGCCCGGTTTACAGTGGACAATTTTAACTGAAGGTCGGGCTTATGCTAATATTGTTGGCTTGTCATGTTCTGAAGTGAATGACTATCAATCCAGCATCGCGAGCTTTGTTAGAATTATTGGGGCGGAAAATATTATTAAACTTGATGATCTTGCTCGACTTTTTGAATTAGTGCCGGATTTTGAAGAAAAAGTAGTTGAACAGCATGATAAATTAACTAAGCAATATGAACAAGGTGGTGCTACTAGTGTTAGCCCAGAATTTGAACAAATTCTGTGTACTATGCGCGGCAGTGTTGATTTAAGGAATGACAACGTCGAGAATCTTTATCATTTAATAACAGCTGATTCACTTGTTGAATTACCAAGCCATTTATTGGACAGGTCACAAGTTATATCAGCTCAAGCTTTAGCAATGGCTTTACGTTACCAAGCCATTAATCAAGTTAAAAATATTATTGGTTATTCTGGACAAGGATTGATACGGGATAATTTTTCCGAGCATTGTTATGTTTCAATTACATCTAAACCAGGACGATATGCTTTTAATCCGTTGTCAGTTGATTCAAAATTCTTCCCCCATCACGGCGTGCCATTATTAGTTGGTAAGAAAAATGGTTATGTTAGAGTGGTTTTTTTGATAGATATTGTCACTCGACCACAACGTTATCGAGCGGTGTATATAGAAAATGACCACGAGAATAAACCATTTTTTTATCATCAGCGTGAAGTCGCCAAAAACAGATTATCGGGTTTTAAAGGCGCCTGGGAGACCTAATAAATTATGAGGATAAATATTTTAGATGATTTGACAAATTTATTAATCACACATATTGTAAAAGGTGTTACCTATGTATAAAGAATTATTATCAGTAAATTTTAATCAAGATCTGTCAGTGGTATTGTCAAATGTTCGGAAAGTCTTAAAGTCAGCAGAGGTTAATTCGTCACAACTAGAATATTCACCAATAGTATTAATTGGTGGTGGTTCTGGTACACCGGTAGTGGGTCGCGCATTATTATTAAATAATATGCAAAAATTCTCGATGGTGGCTAATGTGGCTGATACTTTGCGTGATAAGAACACTTTGCAGTTAGTTGGCGCTGGTTTACTTAAGCATGAATTCAATGTACCTGATGTAGTAGATATTACCAAACAACTTTTGCATACTGGTTTACCGGCTGAGCATGGCGAATTATATAAATTATTGGACAGCAAGGCCTCCGAAGCCATGCGAGTAGGATATTTAGTAGTCGCCGCTCTTTATCAGTTGCTGGGTAATTTGCAAGAGGCAGTAACGATTGTAGGTGAAGCCTTGGGCAACCACTTTCAGGTTCTGCCAGTTAGTGGTGATGTGACTGAAATTTATTTTCGTGCCAATGGCGAATGGCAAAATCTTTACGTTTTTGCACAAAATGAAGTTGGTCCACCACAAGAACTTACCTTAAAGCCACCAGCCAATATTTTACCAAATACCGCAAGAATAATTACCAAGGCCAAATATTTGATATTTGGTCCGGGTGATGTACATTTTTCAGTTCTACCCCATTTTTTGGTAAATGGTTTTAAAGAAAGCGTGGCGGCAAGTTCAGCTAAATTGTTATTAGTAATTAATTTAACAGCGCGTGAGCTTGATATCCCCGGATTTACTTTAAGTCGGTTACTTGATTTGTACGATCGTTATTTGCCGGCTGGCAGAAATTGTACGGCCATAGTTCACAAGGGTGAACAAATGATTGAACAAATATTGTTAGATGATATTACTGGTGATGATTATGGGAGATTTAAGTTAGTACGAGCCGATATTGCTAGTACCACACAAAACAAAAATAATCAATATATTCATGATGCACAGAAACTTGGATCTGTACTAATTAATATCATAAAATAATGTCGTAAGGGGTGTTTGAAGGGTTTAACTAATCCCTACTCACCCTTTTTTATTTAAATATTTATTTATGAAATCAAATCCTAACGTATATCCATACACCCCCTTTCGTCACTTGAACAAATCAAGTATAACGAGTGTGTTTTTGCCTAAGAAAATAATCACTAAAAAAGAATTACTTAGTTTACTTAGTAAACAGGCTCGTCTCAAAGTGTCACGACGTGGACACACACCAGCGGAACGTATATTAAATATTTTTACTGATCAAAATATTTGTTTTGGACCTAAAAAATATATTACTGAGCACAAAGAAGAGTTATTAAATCGATTGCAGTTTTTTATAAATAAAAATAAACCAATCTCATTTACTATTTTGGGTTTTCCTTTTAAAACTCCAGTTAATTTAAAAACTAATCGTCGTCTACCTGATTTAGGTGAGGCCTTAGCTTTGTTAAGATTGCATAACTTAATGCAATTAGTAAAAAGTGTCTATCGTCCGGGTGGTTGTGTAACGGTTTTTACCGAAGCGCCGTTTGCTCGATTTGGTGGAATTACAATTAACGAGGCTAATAAATATCAGCTAGAGTTACATTTTTTGGCTGATCTATTAGGTGTGAATAAAACGGTACGATTGGTTAATTTAGCAACCCTAGAACGATTAGTGCCAAATTTTGCACGTGAACAAACTAAGCGAGCATTAGCTTTTAAAAAGAAGTTTTTAGCAAAGGATAAGCTATTTATGGAACGCTTTCAAGCTACTTTTCCATCGGTCTTTAGAATTGTAAATAGCCGCCCAGTGTCAGTAGAAATACTGCGCGAGGTTTACTCGGATAAAATATATGAAAATAAACTTTCGTTAATTGCTCGTCGTGTCTATAAAAATTTAAAAAGATATACCACTGAGGCAATTTTTAATTATTTTGCTTATCTTAAAGTAAGAGATGATTTTCATTTAATAGAGAAAAAATGTGAGGGAGCTGTACCGTTAACTGTTTCGCCTAAACCTGGACGCTTAGGTATTTATCCGATTGATCGTCAAGTGGAAATATTACACACTCATGGCGTGCCTGTTTATCGGTTAAAATATAATCGTTTTAATATTGAATATTTGTATGATTTACAAAGAACTGGTAAAAAATATACGCCAATGTATTTAGTTGGTGATAAAGACAATAAACCATTCTTTTATGTCGAGGCTAGCTAGCATTAATTTGTAAGAAATTGGTGGGGTGGGCGTTAAAATATATGGGATGTAAATTCTAAATCTCAAATCCGAAAATTTAGGATTTTGAAATTATAAATTCCGTGTTATAATATCTTCATGCCTCTTGAATTAAGTGAAGCAACCCAAGTGCGAATGATGCTAGATGAAAATCGGCATCTGCTTGAAGAAATAAAGAAAAATACCGAACGCACGCGGAAATATATTCTGTGGAGTCAGGTTTTTTTGGTAGTTAGAATGCTTATAATAATTTTACCCCTGATTGCTGGTTTTATATTCCTCCGGCCGTTTTTTAAAGAAGCCGGTAGCGCGTACGAAGATATAATCGGCAGTGGGGCGTTGGAAGTGTTAAAGAGTTTAAAGTAAGAGTGTAGCGAGTAGGGGGTAGGGTGTAGTATGCTTGCCCCGTGATCGTCATCAGACGATTTTACGGTGTCATTGCGAGCGAGCCATCAGGCGAGCGAAGCAATCTCTCATAAAAATCCGAAATCAAAATCATTTAATTTTCAATTTCCAATTATCAATTTACAATAAATTAAACAATTATCAATTTTTCAATTGTTACATTGAATCATTGAAAATTTATTGAAAATTGTAAATTGATTATTGTAAATTTTAAAGTTTATTTGAACTTTGAACTTGGTCATTGGAACTTTTAAAATTCTAGATTCTATATTCTAGCTTCTAACTTCTAAAACTATGTTTAACCATTCTTCCAAACCCCATTTTTTCATCATCTTCGTCGTCATCATCAGTTTATTCGCTGGTGCATTGGGCGGCGCGGGTGCGGTTATTTGGGGCGCGAGTTTCCTTAATTTACCAAGTAACCAAAATTCATCAATCATAAATAATTTACGTCCATCATCAGTTAAAATCCAAGAAGAGTCAGCCACAACTTCGGTGGTGAGCAAAGTTTCACCCTCAGTCGTTAGCATTATTATCTCCAAAGATGTGGCCAAGCTTTATAATTCCACCGGCCCCAATACGCCATTCGATGGTTTTTTTGGACAGGGCTCACCGTTTAATTTCTTTTTTGGCAATCAAATTCCTCAACCAGCCCCGCGTAAAGTTCAGCAAGGCAAACAAACAATTGGTGGTGGCACTGGATTTGTGATAGATAGCGCAAAAGGTTTAATTTTAACTAACCGTCATGTGGTAGATGATACCGAGGCCGATTACACTGTGCTCACCAACGATGGAAAAAAATACGAGGCCAAAGTTTTAATTCGTGATTCAGGTAATGATTTAGCAATCGTGCAAATAAAAGATGCCAAACTTCCAGCTTTAGAATTTGGTGATAGTGATAAAATACAAATCGGCCAAACTGTTATTGCGATTGGCAACGCTTTAGGCGAATATCGCAATACTGTTACTAAGGGTGTAATTTCTGGCACCGCGCGCAATGTAGTAGCGGGCGATAGCCAAGGATCATCGGAAAGTTTAGAAGGTGTTTTTCAAACCGACGCCGCGATTAACCCCGGCAATTCGGGCGGACCGCTCGTAAATTTATCTGGCCAAGTGATTGGCATCAACACCGCCGTGAATCGCGAAGGCCAACTCATCGGCTTTGCTATTCCATCAAACGAAGCTAAACGTTTAGTTGATAATTATCAGAAATATGGCAAAGTGGTGCGGCCGTATTTAGGTATTCGTTATGTTTTAGTCACGTCCGAAATGGCGCGGGCGAATGACCTGTCAGTTGACTATGGTGCTTTAGTAGTTCGCGGGCAAAATGACAATACTTTGGCAGTAGTGCCCGGCAGCCCGGCCGATAAAGCTGGGTTAGTAGAAAATGATATTGTGCTTGAAGCCGATGGTAAAAAAATAAGCACCGAACAATCATTAGTTAAAATTCTTTCGCGTTATAAACCAGGCGATACAGTCAAGCTTAAAATTTATCACAAAGGAGAAAATAAAGATGTTACCGTGAAGCTAGGGGAGTTTAAGGAATAATTAAAACCCCGCTATGAGCGGGGTTTTAATATAGCTATTCATATAACTTAGATTCTAACTTTTATTATAAAAATTTATAACTATGGCCAATTTTGATCTGCATTTTCATTCTACTTATTCCGATGGTAAATTATCCGTGTCGGAGTTGGCCACCATTATTGAGCAAAAAAAAGTCAAATATTGCGCCTTAGTTGATCATAATACTGTTGA
>JBBTZY010000031.1:0-4049 GCA_038061115.1 Patescibacteria group bacterium
CATTGAGTTATTGGAAATTTATTGTAAATTGTAAATTGATCATTGAAAATTTTGAGAGATTGCTTCGTCACTCGCTTGACTCGTTTCTCGCAATGACGGTTATTTGTTATTTTCCCCTTCAGCCGTTATAATATAATGGCTGATTAATTATTAAATATAACATTAATTTATGAAATTTAAGGTGATTTTTTTGTTTTTAGCTACTCTAATATTATTTAATTCAACTCCGGTTTTAGCTGGCGATTTGGCTAGTGTTTACGTGGGCGTGGGCGAAACTGTGACGGGTAATTTGTATCGAGTGGGAAGTACGGTGGAAATTAATGGCACGGTGGAGGGTGATGTGGTAGTAATTGGTGGGCAAGTTGTTGTTAATGGTCAAGTGAATGGTGATGTGTTGGCAATTGGTGGCACTGTAAAAATTAATGGGGAAGTTTTAGGTAATGTACGTGTGTTCGGTGAGCAAGTAGATTTATTTGGTACGATTGGTAAAAATGTTTCGATAGCCGCTGGTAGTTTGATGTTAAGTGATGAAAATGAAATTAAAGGCCATATTAATTTTATAGCAAGTAGTTTTTATTTAAATGGTAAGGTGGTTGGCAGTGTAAATGGTAGAGCGGAGCGGGCGATAATAAACGGTTCAGTTTTTGGGCAGACCGATTTAGCAATTGAAAAAAGAGGAAGTTTAAAAATTAATGACAAGGCGGTACTTCAAAATCAATTTATTTATGAAGCAGTGAGTCCCGCGCAAATATCAGAGCAGGCTAGTGTATCGGCTAATTTAATTCACAAACCATTGATTGATAAGTCAAATGCATTAGGTTGGTGGTGGAATAAATTAATTGGTTTATTTAGTGCTTTAGTGGTTGGGTTGGTGCTGGTAAAATTGTTACCTCATAAATTATCAGAAGTAAGTCAAGAGGTCTTAACTAAATTTTGGCCGAGTTTAGGTTGGGGGGCGGCTTGGGCGGTAGCCGTACCAATAGTAATTATAATTTTACTAATAACTATTATTGGTTGGCCGTTGGCTTTAATTTTAACTGCTATATATTTTATTGGATTGTTATTAAGTACAGCTTTAGCTGGAGCAACACTTGGGATTTATTTAAAAGATAATAAAAACTTTACCAAAATTAAAAAATGGTCGCAACTTGCTACCGTTAGTTTTGGTATTGTAATTTATTCGTTACTAGTTACCATCCCATTTTTAGGTTGGCTATTTGGCTTACTCGGCACACTGGCCGCTTGGGGCGCTTTAGTGCGAGTTCAAAAGAGAACTATTCAATCTTTTTAATTTTATGGATTTAGATAAAGTAATGAAGTTTGTGAGCGAGATGGTGCAAAAAGAAGCAGAAATTTTAACAATTGATCAAGATATAAAGATTATTAAAGTTAAAGATAAAGAAAAAATTGATATTCAAACAGATATCGAACATATTTTGGAAGAGCGGTTTTATTCTATTTTAGTTGAAACTTTTCCGGAAGTAGGTTTTGAAATGGAAGATAGTCCTTTAGTAACAAATAAGCATGGGTATCGCTGGGTAATTGATGTGATAGATGGTACTAAATATTTTTTTTATAAGATACCATTATTTAGTATGTCGGTGGCGCTGGTTTTAAATGATAAACCAGTTTTGGGTGTAATTTATAATCCAATTTCAAAACAATTGTATACTGGTTCAATTGTTCAGTCTGCACAATTGAATGGTGTGGCCACTAAAATAAAAGAAGTTCATAATTTAAATGAGGTGATGTTGAATGTTGATATCAGTAAACATGGTGATGGTTGGGATGAGATAAAAAGTTGGGTTTTAAATAAATTACATATTTTAGTTGATATAACATATCGCGTACGTATGTTTGGGGTGGGTGCTTTAAGTTTGGCTTGGCTAGGAAGTGGCAGTTTAGTCAATGGTTATGTGAGCTTAACGGATAACATCAAATTTGTGGATGTGGCAGCGGGTCTGGCGATTTGCGAAGCGGCTGGCGCTAGGGTAATATATTTTAACCATCCTGTAAGTGGTAAGCCGTGTTATATAGTGGCTTGTCCTACTATAGCGGACCAGCTTGCTAGAATTATTTTAAATTAAATTTTTGTATTATGAATTTAACTGAAAGATTAGAATATATTGAGAATTTAAAAAAGGAGTATTTTGATACGATTGAACGTTTAACTCCTGAGGCTGTAAAGAAACAGCCGATTTTTGATTTGTCTAATGAAAATGAGATAGTGGTTACAATAAATAAAGATTTGGTTACAGCTTGGGGACTGGATGCTTGGCTTAAAAATTATCGCCTAGTGGCTCAATGCTCTACTGGTGGTATTCGTGGACCGCAAAATGTGCTTTATCCATGGGACACGCGCTTTACTATCAATGAGGTTGGTGTGGCGCTGGCTACTATTGCCAAGGTTTTGGTGCTTAAGGATCAGTGCCCTGGAAAAAATTTACATAAAATGGTGGGTGGTGAGGTGCGTTATAATACAGATTCTTATGTAGAATTAATTTCACGTTTGGAGGCCGCGCTTGGAATTCATGTTCATCAACCAAAAGATATTCATCTTACTACGATTTGGATGACATCATTTTTAATTTTTATGAATGATTATGATGGTGGAGAATATGTTAGTTCTAGCCATGCTATAAGTACTAAAACTGCTACCAAGGATTTGGATAATCAAGGTAGTCAGTTTATGCCCGGAGTAGTGATGTCGTTTGTTGATAAAATTGAGGAGATTGTAAATGAGGCCAAAACCAATCCAGCGGGGTTTGCCATAAAATTATCAGCTCGTAATCATGATTTAATTACTAAAGATTTTAATGGTTATGAAATGTACGTTAGTTATTTACGTACGATTGTGGCGACAGAAGCTAATTTAAAATTGATTAAACAAGCGGCCGACAAGGGTATGAGGGTAATGTTTGATACAGTGGGTGGGTGTATGTATGAAAATATGGTGCCGATTTTTAATCTTTTAAAATTGCCAGAAATTTTTGATTGGCACAATAAAGAAGAAGACCCATTTTTTCACGGGGTAGGTAAAACTCGTCGATTAAATCCATTAACCAACCAAGAAGAATTTTTTGATTTATCATGCGACGCTTCTTTGCCAGAAGTACAAGCTACCATAGGTTATGATTTATATCTTATGGATAAGCCAATTGGTTATACGGTTTTAATAACTGATCCCGATGGCGATCGGTTGGTGATTGGGCAAATTGAAAAAGCGGAAGCGAAGAGTTATTTAGAAGAAATGGGGATAGATTACGTAGTTATTGATGATAATAAAATTTTATCTATTTACCATCCAGCCTTTACTTTCTTGTTGATCATGGATTTTCATATGAAGCATTTAAAACAAGCTGGCTTATGGAATAATCATGATCGATTTATTATTTCTACTACACCATCACCTCGTTCTTGGGATCAGTGGGCTAAACATAATGGTTTGAAGGTTGTTAATACTCCGGTAGGTATTAAGGAAATAGCAGCGGTGCTTAAAAAAACTGAAAAACAATTGTTTGATAATTCTGGAGCGGATGTTTTAATAGAAGATATTTGGGGCCGAGAGGTTAATTTAGGTCAGAGTCCTAGAATGGTATTTGGTGGTGAGGAAAGTGGTGGTATGATTATTGGTCCGGAAGAATTTATTGAGAGTGTGGGTGGCCACAAGGCGCTGGCGATGAGAGAAAAGAGTGCGGGTGAATCAGTTGTTATAGCAACCGCCTTGGCTTCCCATTTGTTTTTAGAGGGTAAAATGATGTCAGAGCATTTACGTGATATATTTGATCAAAATAATATTACTTATCGTTATTATTTAAGAGCCGATATTGTTTATTATAATGAAAGTGAACCCGATCCAATGAAAATGGCGCAAGCTAAAACTGGGGGCGAGAAAAAACGTGATCAAGCTGATAGTTTTTATCTTAGTTTAGCTTTGGCTTTACGTGAAAATTTATTAACAATGGAACAAGCGCGAATAATTTTGAGAGAAGCGATGCCGGAATTAGAATTTGATTCATTGCAAGAGATTATTTTTGTGGGTGATGCTT
>JBBTZY010000031.1:4059-5381 GCA_038061115.1 Patescibacteria group bacterium
ATGATATGTTTATACAAGTACGTCGTTCTGGTACTGATGCTAAATTGCGCGGTTACGCTAATGGCGAAAGTTATGAACGTTCAAAAAAATATCTAGAGATAATGGTACATTATTTAGGAAACAGAACTACAACTTTTAACAAATATATTTCAATTGATTATCAAGCTAACGTGTACTTGAAACAAGAGGAGTTGTATAAAGTTTATATGTATAAGGGTTTGTAGTTTTAAATACTATGAACTATTGGCTAATAACTAGGAATTAATTTATGATTGGTTTATTTGATTCTGGGGTGGGTGGACTCACTGTACTTAAAGAAGTGCAGAAAAAATTACCAAAGGTTAAATTGATTTACTTGGGTGATACTGCGCGTACGCCGTATGGTAATAAATCAGCTGAAGTTGTGTCGGCTTATGGCGTGGAAGCGGCTCGATTTTTAGTAGAGAAAGGGGCAAAAATAATTGTGGTGGCTTGTAATACTGTTTCGGCTGTGGGAATAGAAGCAATTAAAAAAGAATTTCCAAAAATTAAAGTGTTTGATGTAATTACACCAGCCGTTGAACGAGTAGTTAAGTTAAAAATCCGAAACCCCGTAAAGCAGACGCCTGGCGTCGCTACGGGGCGCAGTCCGAAATCCGAAATTAAACGAGTGGGTATTATGGGTACGAGGGCGTTGGTGAATAGCGGTATTTATCAAAAATTATTAAAAGAGCAAGGTGATTTTGAGGTGATTGCTCGTGCCGCGCCTTTATTGGTGCCACTGGTTGAGGAAAATTGGTTAGATAAATCAGAAACCAAGCGAATTGTAAAAACCTATTTACAGCCGTTTAAACAACATCAAATAGATGCTTTGGTACTAGCTTGCACGCATTATCCATTACTTAAAAAAATTATTATTCCGCGCTTACCGAAGCGAGCCATTTTAATTGATCCAGCTGAAGAAACTGCCAGCGCTTTATTAAAAAATATTAAAGCAGATGAATTAGAAATAGGTGAGAGTGAATTTTATGTCACTGATTTAAATGAGCAAACCCAAATGATTGCAGAAAGGTGGTTAAGACAAAAAATCAAATTACAGAAAGTAAGCTTATAAATAAAAAAAGGATTCGGTCTCACGAATCCTTTTTGGTTAGATAAGAATAGTTTTGTGTTTTTTAAAACCACTACGGCTCGTGATTTCTTTTAGTTTTAAGGGAATCTGTACTCCAGTTTCATCTATGGCGAAGAAAGTTATATCATTCTTACCAATAGACCTCTTTCAAAAGTTATATAATTCATAGTTGTGGAAGCTAGCTATTAAATTAAATCTCAGTCCAAATCTT
>JBBTZY010000032.1:0-7894 GCA_038061115.1 Patescibacteria group bacterium
TAAAAACCGCGCTAGAATCACCTTGGGCATCGAGCGTTAAAGTACAAGTTAAACCAAAAGTACCAGCCGCCGAATTATAAACGCCGGTAGTCTTAGTCGTACCACCTAGTTCGGTGGCCGCAAGAATTGCTGGTTGTCCGGCCGCATTATTGTAGGCAGTAGTTAAATCGGCTTGGGCTTGCACTGCTACTGCATTGTTTAAAGACTGAACTCCATTGATACTGCCGGGTGGAAAACCAGTCACTGAAGTACCCGGACTAAGCCCAACATTTCCATTCACCACACTTGCACCTGTGTTTGTAATTGTGGAACTAGCTAGAATTCCAAAATTATCCACGGTACCAAGATTTACTTTGGTGGCGGCGAAAATTTCCGACGAGTTGGTGAAAAATCCACCCAATACAACTAAGGTAGATAATGCTAACAACATAACTCTATTAAATATTTTCATATATTTTTATTTACTAATTAAACGATTAATAATACAAATAAATTATTTTCTTGTTTTCTTTTTAAACCCATTAATTTCTTTTTCTAATTTCTTAATCTGATTCTCTAACTCGCTTGTTCGCTCAGTGAATTTAGTTTCTAATTTATTAGTATGATCAGCTAATGTTTCTGCCACCACCATCATATCGGTCACATCTTCCATCGCGAGTAATATAATAGGATGAAAAAATGTTTCTTCTTTAAAATGAATTTGTCGAGCATTTAAAAGCATTACTTTTCGACCGATAACTGGAAATTCATGTTCTACCTCAAAACCTTTAAAAAAAGTATTCTTAGGTAAAATATCTTCTAGTAATTTACGTAAAGCGGGGATATTCCATTGCCCATTACCAAGCTCATAAACTATTTTTTGTTCGGTATTTTTAGATTCAACTTGAAAAGTACGATAAAAAGATTCATTAGCCGCCATCACACGCAGATCTTTATCTAAAATTAAAACCGGTTCTCGTACCACATCAACCACAGTTTTAATGTAAGTGAAGCTTTCTTCCCAAAACCGAGCCACAAAATCAGTGCTAACCGATTTCAGTGTTTGGGTTGTGGTATTTTTATATGTTTCCATAATAATTATGCCGCTAGAGTACCAAAACTATTACAACACTAAAGCGTGCTATAAAAGGTATACCGTGCTATGCTTAGTATTCGGTTATTTGCCAGCACTTTTATATGTTATTTGTAATACCTTTGTAATAAAATATTACTGAATACTATAGCTATATCACACGTATTATCATGCCGTTGTAATACTCTTGTAATAAAACACCCATGGAAACGGCTTAATATTAATGATGACTCCTGAACAAACGACGAAACAACAGGTAACACTTACTACGGCGCACCACGATTATGAAAAACGCATTAATTCGTATGCTTTCTTTAAATTACAAAACCACGCTACTGGGGAAGATTTGGTGCAAGACACATTTATGAAAACCTGGAAATACTTGGTGCGGGGTGGAAAAATTGATTTAATGAAAGCATTTTTGTACCACGTACTCAACGATTTAATTGTTGATGAATATCGCAAACGTAAAACTGTCTCACTTGATGTATTACTTGAAAAAGGGTTTGAACCGGGTGTTGACCATTCCAAACGCTTATTTAACATTTTAGATGGTAAAGGTGCCCTACTTTTAATGCCTCAATTACCTATCAAATATCAAAAAGTAATGCGCATGAAGTACGTGCAAGATTTATCAATTAAAGAAATTGCCCTTCTTACTGGGCAATCAAAAAATACTGTAACTGTACAAGCACATCGCGGATTAGAAAAACTAAAACTATTATACAAACACGATTAAATTTTAAAAACTCCCGGAAATTTCCGGGAGTTTAAGTTTAAATAATATATACGAGTATTTTTTATTTAAATGAAAATCCGTACAGGAATCCAAAAATTACAAACATAGCTACAATCCAAAGTATTAAAAAAACTAATCGCCACCATATATAATAATTTATGACTTTAGTAATAAAAGTAAGAACCTTAAACACTCCTGGCTTATCATGATAATACTTCATACTACTCTCAATTATTTTATCACCACGAACCAGCTGGATTCCAAAAATAAGCAGGAAAGCCAAGCCAACAATAGTTGTAATTTTTCCTTCCGCTCCACTTAAAATTCCTGTGCCCAAAAACAACAAACCCAAAACTAAAGAACCAACGATGATTCGTCGCTTTTGACTATATATATACTTTTCTACTGGATCAGTTGACTGCACTAACATAATTATTTGTAGTTAAATAAATTCTAGACTAGTTGAAAGAGATTACTATTTCTTGGTACTCTCTTCGTCTTTCTCGACTAAGTACTCTTCTTCCATTTCCTGCCACTTATTTTGCAAAGCGCTAATAAGCACTTTTTTAGCATCGCCCACTAATTCTTTCTTCTTAGTGTATTTCTCCACCACTTCCGCTACTAAATCATTAAAATTTTCTTTAGTTATATCTTCAAGATTACTTAAATTTTTTTTCAAATGTTTACTTAAAACTTTGAAATCTTTTTGCAATTCTTCTGTTAACTCTTCACCACTTTTACTCATCATAAGTCCAACCACCGCACCAACCGCTAGTAATCCACCCAAAATTAAACCTTTTTTAAACTTATTTTCCATATTATTAAAATATAAATGATAAATATTTTAACTACAATATTTTATTTAATAATGAATACATCGCTCTTACCAGAAGATGCTGGAACGTCACGATTAATAGTTATTTCTATTGAACCACGATAATATTCTGGCAAATTTTGAGGTACGGTAAAAAGATAAGAGCCAGCATCTACAATGTTTGTGGCAATGTTATATGGAATTCTCTCGGCAATATCACATGCCGGTTTGGCATCAAGACACGCCGGACGCGGGACATTTAAACTAATTGTTATTTTAGAAGGAAGCGGTCTCATTGATGGACTGATCGACCAATTTATATTATAACTTTTTCCAAGCAACCACACTTCTCCACTACTTGGTGAAAGCACAGTAAGAGATGAAGTGGAAGTTTTAAAATTCTTTTCCATTTTAAAGTATGCGACTCCTAATACCATTCTCACACCTAAGACCACCAAAAGGATCACAATAAGAACCACAATCAACACAAACCATTTATTGTTTTTTATAAAATTAATAAATAATAAAATAAAACTTTTCTAAATAAAAACAATTTTTAAACCCCTAAATAAAGTGATTAATTTTAAAAAGTATTAACTAAATATCTACTACCTGATATTTATACAGATGTAGGAATGGCGTTTCGTAAACACATTCCCATTAGAGCGGTTGAAATCATCGTCAAAGCAGTATTCCAATCATTCGCCCCGAAACCTCGAAACACTACAGCGTATATAATTATAAGACCCGCCACAATGTATGTCTTTTTCCCTTTTAATACAAACATATTAAATTCATTAATTAATAAAAACTTTAACACTTACAATATAACGCCGTGGGTCACGATGTTTTATTACAAAAAAAGGTAGTTAAATTTTACTGTTCTCGAATCAGAGCACATCCAATAAAGCCACCCCAAGCGGGATCAATCATAAAGCGACCGCCAATTTTTTCGCATTTCTCTTTACTACGCACCCCAAAATAGGCATCCACCCAACTACCATAATTCTGCTGATCATTTGACGGACAAACGTCAGAACAAAAATAATAGTGGACAACTAATCGTCCATTATGAAATCCAACTAAATACCCACTTAAGTACCCGTACAGTATTCCCCCACCAATTGCCAGCAAAGTGACCGCGATTATTGAAATAGATATTTTTTTGTTCATATCGTTAAAAAAAATAAATTAAATTAGAAAATATTTTTAAGCTAGGGCGCATGTATGGTAAACACATTATCAGAGAAATCTTGTTTAACTTTAGGTGAAATTTCACCCACACGAATTTTATAACTACCGGGTGCGATAATGGGTATGGTAAATGTCTCATTTTTATCATTTAGACCAAAATCATCAACAGTAGCATTGCTCAAATAAATAACATTCTGCCATTCTCCATTTTGATGTAAGGCTACAAAAATTTCATGCGAAGACAATGGCACATTACAACTTTCCCATTTTACTGTAATTTTTTCGCCAACTCTAAATACTTCTGCACCATTGGGAGTAATTACTTGAATCCAAGGAGTATCACCTAAATTACAGGTAATTTTATTTTCCATTTTTTTATTAGCTAAAATTTCAACTGACCCCACATCAATAAACTTACCACCAGAAGAATCACCAATCACCAACGTTTGGGTACCAACAGTATAAATATACGTTCGCCATGGCTCGGCTTTAGAATCACAAAAAGTGAATTTTTTTTCATTAATAACCATTACAGCGGGCACTAAATTTTCACAAGGTAAATTAGTTGTGGGCAAAGTGCTATCAAAATATTTCACACTGAATCCAGTATTACCATCGTCATTATTAAAACCAACCAATGTTTCTTGCTGAGAATTCATCTTGGTAGCTTGGGCGGCATTATATTTAAAAGAAAATAATTGGGTACTGCTGGTATATGTTTTCCAATTACTAGCCGGAATCTGCAGTGAAGTCAGAATTTTTACAAAAAATTCTTGCTCTTGCTTGGGAGTAATAATTTCTGGCAGATTAAGATATGTTTTAGAGTTACTATTTATAGCACTAAGTTCGTTGATAAAGGAGCGATTAACCACCAAGGTTTTGACTAAAGAAATTGGAAAATAGTAAGTGAATCTGCCACACCCCTCTACTCCACTAGTAACGCGAAATCCATTTAAAGCGCCAACATTAAATTTATCAATGAACCCATCAGATAATTTCAGCGCGTTATTCTCAAAAAAATTCTTAACCACGTAGCCAGACCCCTCATTAATTTGTACCGCCTCTTTCAAATTCTTGTTAAAAACCATTAAAGAAACATCAAAATCCATCAGATTTTTAAGCGGCGGGGCATCACCTTTAAAATCACACGGATTAGGATGCTCAAAAACAACAAAGTGACTTAAGGTAGTAGTTTCTCCATTTTGCTTTACCGAAACTACAGGGGGGTATTCAAATTCAACTATACTATTAGAATATTTTTTCCATGAGGGAACTTCGCCAACGAAAGCAATCGGTTGAAATGAAGTTCGCTTCAATTCATTGCCAACTTTATATTCTATTTCATTATCAGAAATCCATCGGACAAAAATATAACTTGGCCCCTCTTCTGAAATGTGAAAATCACCCTGACTACTAAGGTCATTTGAATTTCTAACCACAAAACCACACACTCCCTCAAAACAACCATTTTTGTAAACAAAATTTTGATTGGTTGGAGAAAAACTAATAAATTCATTGCCCAAATAATAATTGGTCAATACGTGAACTTTATACGTTGTGTTGAAAGGGTAAAATATTCCAACTACACTATCACCCATTAATTCGTCAGTTGCAATGGAAAAAATTACTTTCTTATTATCTGACGATGGCGCTATACTTGAAAATCTAGCTCTACTTTTAAACACCACCGCATCGGTACAAAATGCTTTTCTCGTGGGTGTATTTTTTATATTATTTTCATCACACATCCCTGCTGTCTTACTTTTAAAAAAATCAAATAATATTTTATCATCAACAGATAGTAAAATTTTTCCATCTACCACGATATTTTTTCCATCACTTGAGAGAGTTGGTGTTTCTATTGCGCTCGATGCTGGGGCTGGTATAGATTGATTAAAAAATTTCACAAATGCAAAATGCACTACAACGCTAGTTAATGCAACAACAAAAATTACCAGGGCTATACGTTTTATACTCATAAATTTAATTCAAAATTGATTAAAAAATACTCAACAATCCTTATATATAATGCCGTAGGTAATGATGTTTTATTACAAAAAATTACTAATTACTAAATATAACTTGTAATATAATCATTTCTAACACGGCATCATTTATAGTATGAGTTACCCAAACAAATTACTTATTTAATATATTAATTAACTAACATATATCACTTATGAAAAAATTGAATACAAGTTCAATAGCGATTCTAGCTCTCTCTATTATAATTGGCCTAGCTGGACCAATTGCTACACTAGCGGCTGGCCAAACGCCGGTTAATCTTAAAACATCGGGTAATTTTGTTATTCTGGCCCAATCAGGAATAACTACCACTGGTAATACCAAAATAATTGGTAATATTGGAGTTAGCCCAATTGGTAGTACTGCTATGACTGGGTTCGGACTAAAATTAAACCGATTAAATAGATTTTAAACCTCACCTCAAGTAGTGGGTAAAGTTTATGCGGCAAGCTACGCTACTCCCACTCCTACTACACTCACTCTGGCTGTAAGCGATATGCAAAATGCCTACAACAACGCCGCTGGACGAATGAACCCAACCGCCACCGAATTAGGTGCTGGTGATATTAGCGGTATGACATTTAAACCCGGGCTTTACAAATGGAGCTCTGGCGTAACTATACTAGAAGACATTACCCTCAAAGGTAATGCTAACGCTGTTTGGATATTTCAAATCGCCGGAACTTTAAATATAAACTCTGCTAAAAAAATTAAACTAAGTGGCGGGGCGCAAGCTAGAAATATCTTCTGGCAAGTGGCCGGCGCCACCAACCTCGGCTCAAACTCTGTTTTCAATGGAAATATACTAGCTTATACAGCAATTACAATGCAAAGTGGTGCTAAATTAAATGGTAGAGCTTTAGCACAAACCAATGTTACACTAATCGCTAATACTATAAAAAAATAATCTACAACAAAAATAAATTAAAAAGATAAACACCTCGTCATTTAATACGAGGTGTTTATCTTTGGAGTAATTTTTGTTACAGTGAAGCAATTTATACACTTGAAAGAACAACAACTGACAATCTTGGGCAACAGACGATCAACACTGGCCACTGGAAAGTGATGAGGTGATAAAAACTTGATTGCACTCTAAGCTATACTATAATATCATAACTTTATGCGTAGCATAACCATACAAAAATCTAATAGTGATTCACTTCTAGCTCAACTTGGTATCCTATATTCGGTATTTAAGGAGGCATCTAAGGACGAACAACTGGAATTTGACCTGTCCTTACTAGATTGGGTATGTCCCTTATTGTTACTACCTTTAGCGGCTTATATGCGGACAACGGGAAGCACTGCCCCAGTAGACCACTACAATGTTTCATCCTACTTAAAATCTGTAAGTTTTCCAAACGGTGTAGACTCAGTTTCATCATTTGAAAAACAACTTCAACAAGAAAAAAATTATATCCCAATAAGCGTACTAATCCAAAACGCGGGAGCAGATCGAGAACGTCTAGAATCTTTATTTGCAGATATGATTTTAAAGTCACTCAATGCCGCAGATATTCCTGGAATTATGAATGCTGTATATTATCCAATAACGGAATTAGCAACCAATGTATTTGAACATAGCAAAAGTAATCATGGATTCGTATTTGGACAATTTTATCCAAAAAAGAATTACTTAGATATTTGTATTGTTGATTGTGGGCGCGGGCTCCGTGCTAGTTATGAGCAAGACAAAAATCTATTCATTTCAGATTTAGACGCAATTACTGAAGCTATGCGCGGACATTCTACAAAACCAGACAAAGAAAGGGGTTACGGAGTTAGTACATCAAAAAGAGTTGTATGCGAAGGATTGAATGGTGAATTTATTTTATTATCTGGCTCAGGAGTTTTAGTTGCAAAAAATACATCAGAGAGAATTGCAAGTTTGCCTAACTTTAATTGGCAAGGCGTTATAATTGCTTATAGAATACCCAAACCAAAAGCACCTATTGACATAAGTCCATTTTTGGAATAAAATAAGGAGTCCTTACGCATTAGCTCATTAATAAGTGTGACCGAAATCAATAATGTGTTTGAGATAAGA
>JBBTZY010000033.1:0-8237 GCA_038061115.1 Patescibacteria group bacterium
TAAAATTACAAGAACAATTTAATCAACTGCGATCAACTAAAATAAAACCCCCTGACTGGCTAACATTAGCCCAGTATACAGCCGACTTGAAACATTTGGGTTTATGGGAAATGGCTGAGCTAAATAACAATGAAAAAGAACAAATTAAAAACACCCTAACTAATTTACGCGCTAAACTTCCCCATTACTCAAGTATTGGAGAAACTGTTGATCTGACTCGTTTATTATACAATGCTTACACTCTAAATATTGAATTAGAGCCATTAAACTCTGATGAACACGATATTTTAAGCACACTGCCTCAAAAAATAAGACAAAATTCCGCGCATCATGAGCAATTAGTCTATATTCAACAAATTAGTCGTTTATTAAATTGCCCAATTCATGAATTACAATCTGCCGGTGATAATAAATTTATCCATAATGCCATTACTAAAAAGCTAAATCACGATGAAATCAGCGCCCCACAAGCTGTTGGACTGGTTGGGGAATTAGCCCGCTATGAAACTGAGGCAACTAAAGAATTATTAACCGAACCAATTATACAATCAGCTTTAAATAAAACTATGGCAACTTTAAACCGAACCAAAGAATCTGCTGACTACTTAACCTACGCCCACTTACTACCCGCCTTAAAATATATATCAGAGTTAAAGTGATAAATAAAATTTTGGAATTTGGGATTTATTTAGAGTTTAGATATTAGAATTTAGGATTTTTGAGAGATTGCCACGTCGCTCGCCTTACTCGCTCCTCGCAATGACAAATACTACTCTTTGCACTTACTCTTACTTAACATCATGCCTTCTACTCCTCACGCTTTAGAAAAATTAATTAGAGAGTTTACTCACCTACCCGGTATCGGCCCTAAAACTGCCGAGCGGCTGGTTTACCATTTACTAAAACAACCGCCTAGTGCGCTAGAATCTTTTGCCGCAAGTCTACAAGCAGTAAAAAATGAAGTAGTAAAATGCCAGCAATGTTTTTGTTTAACCGACCAAAACCCTTGTCAAATTTGTAGTAACCTTGAGCGCGATAAAACCTTACTTTGCGTAGTAGCTGAAAGTCAAAATATTCCAATTTTAGAAAAAACTAGCGCCTACGTTGGCTTGTACCATGTACTCGGTGGCGTAATAAGCCCGCTGGAGGGTGTATCACCCAATGAATTAACTATCAAAGAATTGCTCTTCCGACTTAAAAATAACGGTGTGAAAGAAATAATTTTAGCCCTTAACCCCGATGTTGACGGTGAAACTACTTCACTTTATTTAGCCCAAAATTTAAAACCATTGGGCGTAAAAATTACTCGCCTAGCCCGTGGCCTACCAGCCGGCGCTGATCTTGAATACGCCGATGAAATAACTTTGGAAAACGCGCTTCTGGGCCGCCGCGAAATTTAAACTATTGTAAATTAGTCAATTATGTCCGGCCGGATATAATTGACTAATTTATATAATAGATAAAAAACAAACTCAGCTCCTAATAGGAGCTGAGTTTATAGTTCTTTTTAATAACCCTGAAGTTATTCTTGAGCTGGAGTAGCAGGGCTTGTGCAAGTGCAAGGTTCGTTACCGCACGTAGGACAGATTTCCATAAGCTATACCTTTCATCTATTCCCAAAGATTAACCTTGGGATAGAAATTAAGGATAAATAAATTAATCGACTAATGAAATTCTTTTATAATTCTGCGACTAAGCCGCAGAATATCTAATCATATTCATCCGCCGAAGCTATAAACTATCTAAGTTAAACACCTTAAGTTATAACTCGTAATATAATTACAACTAAATACAAAGTACTAGGCGTAGGTGGATTAAGCAACCGAACTAACTTTCACTTCTGTGAACGGTTGACGATGACCATATTTCTTATGGTAACGCGACTTAGCTTTATAGTGCACCACCATTATCTTCTTAGCGCGACCTTGTTTGGTAATATCGGCCTTAACTGTCATGGTTAAACGTGGTTTACCAATTTCCACCTGATCACCGGCTTCATCAGCTAAAAGCAAAACATCATTAAATTCCATAGCTCCTTCGGCTAACATTTTTTCTACTTTAAGCGTCTCACCATCTTTTACAATATATTGCTTACCACCGGTTTTGATTACTGCAATTTTTGACATAAAAATACTATTTAAATGCTAATTATACGCCTTCATATATTAAACTATTTACTTATTATTGTCAACCCCTGTTACCATATCCCCCACTTTAACCTGATTTTGAGCTACAAAGCCCGCTGGTACTTCCAAAACCATATCCACTGGCTCAAGTGGACGTACCCGCGCCGTATCAAGGCTACCAGACGACGGTGATGGTATATTTTGATCTATTTCCACTATTTTATTTTGATTAATCCATAAAAAATCTAGAGCAAATTTCATATCTTTCATCCAAAACTCACGCGGAGCAGATGAAGGAAAAACAAACAGCATAGCTGGGTCAACTTCACTTAACTTTTCTCGGCCTGACAACCCTTGCCGCCACTCATTCACTTCATCTGATATTTCTACTTTTAACAATACCTCACCAACCTTAATCTCACTTTTAATTTTAATACCTTTATCATTAATTACTATTTGACTACTACTATTATCAAATGGGGTCAAGAAAAAAACCAAACCAAGAATAATAGCCGCTAATGAAACAAATAATAAAAATTTACGAGTTGATAACGTTTTAATCATAATTTTAAATTTATTAAGCACTCTTCCTATAAAACCAAAATATCATAAATATTATCACTACGCCAGCTACACCCAGTGCAATAATTTTACCAATCGTATTTAAAAATAAAGCACTTAAACCAAAAGCTAAACTAAAAAAATATAATAATAAAACCACCTGTCTAGGCGACCAACCCAAAGCCAATAAACGATGATGCAAATGATTAGTGTCGGCCTGACTAATTGGCTTGTTATCAAGTAGTAAACGCTTAGTAATCACCCATATCATATCTAAAATTGGCAAACCCATAATTAGTAGAGCTGTGGCGATTTTAGCGCCAGAAATAATCGCCAATACCCCAAGCATAAAACCAATAAATAAACTACCACCCTCACCCAAAAAAATTTTAGCTGGTTGGAAGTTCCACACCAAAAATCCTAAAGCTGAACCGGCTAAAATCAAAGCTAATATTCCAACGGATGGTTGATAAAAAGGTGTAAATTGAGTTAAACCAAAAATTATTAAACTCCCAATTACACCTAAACCAGTTACCAAGCCATCTAAACCATCCATCAATTTGGTGGTATACATCATACCTAAAAGCCAAATCAAAGCTACTGCGCCGGAAATTAAACTTAAAGAGTAATTAAGGCCCAACCAATCAATTGTTACTGACCAAAAATCTAAATTTATCACTCCGCCCCAAGGACTAGAAATTACTTTTGGGCCAAGTCCTAAAAATACTACCACTAAAACTGCCAGTAGTGGGGCAATAATTTGTCGCGCTGGTTTTAAATTATATTTATCATCAAAATAACCACCGACCATTATAATCAAACCGCCTAAAATAATGGCGATTAAAGCGCACCAAGAAATATCCTTACCAACCACCCAATCAGTCAGCCAAGCTACTGTCAATGATACTGCAGTAAAAGAAATAAAAATCGCCCCACCACCTAAGAGTGGCATGGGCCTCAAATGTATTTTCCGCTCACTGCTTGGATAATCAAGTATTTGATATTTTAAAGCCAACTGACGAACTAGTGGAGTTAGTAAAAGAGAAAGGATGAAGGCAATAATGAATACTAGGGCGGATAACATGGTTTTAGCTTGATGATTAACTATTTAAATCAAAATTTCAAAGCTCAAATTTCAAATCAACGTCAAATAACTTTTAGAATTTACAATGATCAATTTACAATTTTCAGTAAATTTTCAATGATACAATTAATTTAAAAAAATAATTGAAAAATTGATAATTGATTAATTTATTGTAAATTGAGAATTGAAAATTGATAATTTTGAAAAAGATTACTTCGCTTCGCCCTTTGGAGCTTCACTCGCAATGACATCATCTACTACTACACATTCTTACTTCTATCCATCCAATCCTGCAAAATAAACATCGCCGCTAGCTCATCTTTCCCACGCACCGAGCTCCCCTGCCCTAAATGCAAGGCCTGACGACTAGTCAACCGCTCATCCACCAATTCAACTGGAATACTTATTTGTTTTTTAAGCAAAGCCACAAAATTATCAACCACTCTAGTTTGATCTGACTTGGCACCTGACAAACTCACAGGTGAACCAATAATAATTTGGTCAATGTTTTCGTCTTTAATAAATTTGACTATCTCTTTGACTAAAGTTTCATCTGACTCACGCGCCAAAACACCATGCGGTAAAGCTAAATTTACCTCAGTGTCGCCGAGAGCTAACCCGACTCGTTTAGCGCCGTAATCAATGGCGAGAAGTTTCATAATTAGTTTGAAGTTTTACATTAGAACATTAGATCACTAGAACATAAAAACAAAAAAAATTTTTAATTAATGCTCTAATGTTTAAGTGTTCTAATGTTTTAATGAATAAAATTTAGGATTTTTGAGAGATTACCACGCCTGCCTACCGGTAGGCAGGTCGCTCGCTTTTCTCGCTCCTCGCAATGACATTATTGTGTTAACACTTCACATCCGTCATCCGTCACCACCACTGTGTGCTCAAAATGAGCTGATAAACTGCCATCCATTGTCGCTACTGTCCAATTATCATCCAATACTTTTACCTGCCAATCTCCAATATTAACCATTGGCTCAATCGCAATCACCATACCAGATTTAAGTTTCATTCCTGCGCCTGCTTTACCAAAATTAGGTACAGCTGGCTCTTCGTGTACTGCATAACCTACGCCGTGACCCACTAAATCACGTACAACAGAGAAACCATTTTTCTCAATATAGCTTTGTACGGCAAAACCAATATCACCCAAAGTCGCACCAGCCTTTACCCGCTTAATTGCCTCTACTAAAGAATCCCGGGCCACTTGAATTAATTTCACAGCAGGATCATCAATTTTACCAACTGGCACAGTAATCGCACTATCAGTAAATAATCCTTGATAACAACAGCCCAAATCCAAACCAATAATTTGTCCTGTTTTTAAAATAACAGAGGATTTGGGAATGCCATGTACAACTTCTGAATCAACTGATGTACAAAGCGTAGCGGGGTATGGCGAGCTACCGTGCGTACTATAATTTAAAAATGATGGCTCAGCACCGGCTCCCCTTAATAATTTTTCAGCTAAAGCGTTAAGCTCCAAAGTAGTCACACCTGGTTTTACCGCCGCCGCTACTTGTTTTAAAGTCGCGGCTAAAATACGCCCGCCAGCGCGTAAGATTTTTATTTCCTCTGGGGTTTTGATTAAGTTCATATATTTAGAATCACGAATCAAGAATTAAGAATCACGAATGTTAGTAGTACTTATCTTAATTCGTTATTCTTGATTCGTGATTCGATACAAATTTTATCTAAATCAAACTAAACCCAGAATTTCATTTATATTTGCAGTCACTTCCGATATTGACAACTGCCCATCTATCTCCACTAACAATCCGTTACCACGATAAAATTCAAGTAAGGGTTCAGTTAGTTTATGATAATCATTTAAACGGGCACGAATCGCTTCGGGTGTATCATCTTTCCTAACTTCTAAACTACCACCGCAAACACATAATCCAACTTGCGGCGGTGGATTAAAATCTTTATGATAAATCGTACCACATTTAGTGCAGGTTAATCGTCCGCCAATCCGTTTCACAGCTTCCTCGTCTAATAATTTTAAATAAATAACTCGCACATTTGGACAAAGGTTAAATAAAAATTCAGCTTGCACTAAATTACGAGGGAATCCATCAAGCACAAAACCGTTTGTTGCATCATTTTGTTTTAATCTTTCGGCTACTACCTGATTAGTTATTTCATCTGGTACTAAAATACCACTATCTATCAAGGACTTAACCTTGCCACCGAGCTCTATATTACTTTCTACCGCAGCCCTGAATATATCACCGGTAGCAATATGGGGCATATCCAATTTAGACGCCAAAATCTTGGCTTGTGTGCCCTTGCCACTGCCTTGCGGGCCCAGTAATACGTATTGTTTAGTGTTTAACATACCCTGTATATCAACTTCGCTCGACCAGCTAAAACGCGAGGCGAGCTGTAAATAAATACTTATCCCGAATAAACTTGCAAAAATAAGCTAAAATTGAGCTGGTCGAAAGCCAGCGTAAGCGAAGTTGTATTGCAGGGATAACAAGCATATCTTACCTAAAATCAATAAAAAAATCTAGCCCTTGTCTTATATTCACTAAAACCCTAGAACACTTAAACACTAGAACACATTTTGTTTTAATGATCTAGGGTTCTAGTGTTCTAATGAAAACTATTTTAACACTATTGCCTTACTTTTACTTAACACATCCATATATTCCCCCAAAAAACAAACAGTGCTATAATAAAGTTGCTCTTAAACCTAACCATTAATTTTATAGTTTATGAAGCATTTTAAAATCACACTCGGCCTAGTGTTTTTAATGGCCGCGGCTCTCTGGTTAGCTGTACCAAAAATCACTTTGGCGGCCACTAGCGTTGATATTACTCTAAAGGGAGTAACTTTGGTGGGCACAATAGATACAATTAATACAAAAATGGAAGTAAAAGCGGCTGATTCTACTAATTTTTTAATAAACTACACTAATACTAATCTCACATCTACGCCACCAGTCATTGGCACAAAAATTACCGGCACACCTAAATCATTGGTTAAATTAACTGACTGGCTAGCTGGCGAAACCTTAAATATCAAGGGCACTGTTACGTCTTATCACGGCACCACCGGACAATTAGTAATTCAAGCCAAAGAAATTGAATACAAAACCGCTGGCGTATCTACTAAAACCTTAAAAGGCACGGTGGAAAGAAAAGACGGAACCACTTTATATGTTTCAATTAAAAATGGAGCGTCATATACTGTTACACAAATTGATAACGTTGGTGTTGCAGGCGACAACCCAACTATAACTGGCGCTTCTTTAGAAAATACTGTCCCCGGCCGAAGTGTTCAAGTTACTCAACTATGGCGCGTTGTACCACCAGCTACCCAACTTATTTATCGCAAAACCTCAAAAGTTAAAGTTTTGCCCGTATCAAGAGCCTCTAGTGTAAATCGTTTAGTAAAAATCGTTTATTCTAATCCTACCTACTCTAATGCTGTTAGTTATAATACCGCTGACTTAGACCTCGCTCCTAAGAACAAAGTAATGATTTATAATAGCACCGAAACTAATCTGTACTTAATAACAAAAACCGGTAACCCATTGGCAGTGGATGATGGTAAAAAATTAAAACCAAATCTTAAACCGAATAGTTATACCTTGATCCCAGCTAAAGGCACTAAAACATTCCAAGTGCCAGATAGTATATTCGCAACCGGTAGCACTGCTGGCACAACTGTGGATTTTACTCTGTCCTTAAATTCTAGCGGTTCAGGTCCAGAAGTTCTACCAGTTTCAGTACGTGTAACCAAACCTTAAGTAAATCTAAGATAACCTAAAAACAACCCTAAGCTACGTCGAGGGGTTGTTTTTTATTTGTATAAAAAAAGCCATCTCAAATTTTAAAGATGGCTTATATGATAATCATTAAAATTATCTATACTTAACTAAATCTAATAACTTATAACACAACTGCTTTCTTATGTCAGAATATTTATTTGGCAAACTATCTACCGCAACTTGCCAACCTTCATGTTTTATCGCGTCTAACAAATCTCTTAACAAAACAAAGAGGCAATCAGTAGATATTTCGAATGACACTTCGTTGTGAGGTGAGTTATAGTCAAAATTCACTCTTGGCTGCCCTTTCTCTTCCAACCATAAAACCACAAAGGTCGTAGATAAATCTAAAGCATCACGATCACCAAATATGGCAACACTCACAATATTGTCATTCATTAAGTGCCCAAGTATTTGATAGGGATTTGTTAATGTAGACATATTAAAACCCCCCTCTTCTATTATTTTAAAGCCAATAGCTTGTAAATTTTTTTTAATCTCCTCGGAAAATTGCATTGTAAAGTCCTTTATATTAACGTGAATTGTAAAATAGCGATTTAATGATTTGCTAATACATTACACCTGTTGTCTATACTAGTCAAGCTATTGTATAAATTCCCGCATTCAGGTCAGAGAGCAACACTAAGAGGTATAATAACCTTTTAGACATAA
>JBBTZY010000034.1:0-2229 GCA_038061115.1 Patescibacteria group bacterium
CATTTTTTTGGATTATATGTAAGTCGGTATCGATCAAATTTATCAAGCGAAACAGCAACAGTCATTGCTTGACGGTCAACTTTAAGGGGTGCCATACCATTTCTAACAAGGTTTCTTAGCCAAGCATCATAAGGTAAGTTACCATCATCTTGGGTCATATTACAATATTCTTCAAAACTGATTTGCCAATTATTATCTTCAGATTTGAATTTCCCAAATTCATATGGTCGGAAATCACCGATTAGATGAGTTATTTCAAGTACTTTAGCTCGTTCTTTAATTTGATCAATTATTAGGTGAGGCAGACCTTTACCCAGATAATCTGGGTGAACGTTCATCGATACCAAATCTAAAGTATTACCTTCAGGTTGATAGGTATTTGAGTAATCAGGTGGTTTACCTGCAACAGTATCCCAATTAGGTAAATGTTCAGGAATTCCGTCCCAATTGAACCGATTTGTAGATAGGGTCGCTAAAATCTTATTGTCTTCAATGTTTTCAATGATCAGTTGTCCATCTGGAAATACCTTTGCTCGTTTTGACAAAGTTTCGGGCTTAGCCGCTAACCAAGGCGCCCAGTTATGTTGCTCTACCTGATCATAAATTTTTGGTCCGTCCTCTGGTTTCCACAATCTTACGGTACACAGACCAATATTTTTGACTTCTATCAGTATATTTTTAAACACTTCAGGTTTCATATTTCCTACATTTAACTGAAAATCATCTTATCATTCTTTTTCAAAAAGTAAAATGTTAAAATAAAAGTCATATGTGGTTTTGGTTTGCGTTATTATCAGCGGTAGTTTCAGCAGTCTCGGTAATTCTAAATAAAAGGGCCTTAAAGAATATTAATGCCTCCCTTGTGTCTTGGTCGCTTTTTGCTTTTTCAATTCCGTTTTTAGCTTATCCGGCTCTAAAAGACGGTTGGCCAAAATTGAACGCAACTTTTTTTGTAGCGACCATATTATCTGCTGTTACTTTTGCTTATGCAAAAACTTTGAGCCTCCGATCTTTAAAAAATAGCAAATTAATATCAGAGATCGTTCCCTTGGCATTTTTTAGCGTCTTAATTTCATACATACTTGGACTGATATTTTTAGGTGAAAAAATAAAACTACTACCGCTTCTTGGTTTAGGACTGATTATAGTTGGTGGATATTATTTAAAGATAAAAGAGTCGAAAGAAGATATATTAAAACCATTCAAAATCATATTTATAAACAAAGACGCATTCTATTATTTATTAGCGATGTTGATAATGCCGGCAACATCACTTTTTGACAAAATCGGACTACTAAATAGTAAACCAGTTAATCAGACATTCTATTTATTTTGGGGAAACATTTTGACAGCCGTACTTATGACAGGATATATGACCCGTAAAGACAAAATTTGGATAAAAGATTTAAAGACAAACTTTAAAGTTTTATTTATAAACGGGGCTGTTTTTACATTACTTTCACTACTTTATCTTTATGCTTTAACGACGGGTGCGCTGGCGCTGGTATCAGGAATTAAAAAGTTAGAAGTCTTGTTTATACTTCTTTTGGGTTGGCTTTTTTTTAATGATAGACCTAAAAAAGAAATTTGGATAGGTAGCTTGATAATGCTTGTTGGTGTTGTACTAATTAAATTAAGTTGAAATGTTTATTAATCTCGCCTAAAATGAATATATGACAAACATGAAAAGTAAGTTATCATTGCTATTAATTTTGGTTCTTTTGTTTGTCGTTTTTGTAACGGTACGGTTTTTCATCTTAGATAAACAAAATGAATACGGAAAAATTAAAATAATCTCTTCTCCCACAGCAAGTATTTTTTTGAATAGTACTTTTATTGGAAAAACAAATGTTCCTTTTGATGAGAAGTATAAAGTTGGAGAATATTTGTTAAAGCTAATTCCGGAAACAACTGCCACAGATACAGCTTCATGGAACGGTAAGATAAATATCTACAAAAACTCACTTACTTATGTAAATCGTGAGCTGGGTTCATCGGACATTGCCTCAGCCGGTGAGATTTTTACAACAGTCAAAATGACAAAGAAACCTCTAAATTCTGAATCGGGAGAGATTTATGTGGAAACGGAACCGCAAGGAGCTATTGTTACCTTAGACGGAGACGAAAAAGGTGTTGCGCCGGCTTTAATGGAAAACGTTATAAGAGGAGACCATGAGCTATCTGATTTTATGCCGGGTTTTTTTCTAAGAACACAAAAGATCAATGTAG